>JAYSOP010000622.1:0-4175 GCA_043722905.1 Chryseolinea sp. | reverse complement strand
CAAGAAGTTTCGCAGCGCTATGTTTTTAAAATTTATGCTTTGGATGCCGCGCTAACGCTAAAAGCGAAAGCGCACAGGGGACAATTGGAAGCCGCGATGCAAGGACATATTATTGGTACCGGCAATCTTGTTGGAGAATATAACCGCAGTGTCGTAGCGACGGGAAAGGCCAGGAAATAGATATACCAATAAGTTTTATCCAAAATTAAAAGCAAAAAAAAACCCCCGGACGACTTCCGGGGGATTTTTTATTTACCTAACCTATACCTGAAGGTTGACTGTTATAGTCATAGACCATATTAAAAATATTATGCCAAGTATTTTCGCCTTGGTTTTACAAAAAATTGACCTCAATTAAGAAATTACCTTATAGACGCCACTAAAACGACGTACCATTACTTTGAAAACCGGGATGTTTTGCCCCAGTTTGAAATAAAATACAGCCGCTGCGCTTACCAAATGCAGCCGTTTAGCTAAAAATATGATTTAACAGATTGTGGAAGGCAATCCCCAGTTAGGGTAAGTTTATTACTAAATATTTGTGCCATGATTTGGTTTTTAACATATAATGTTTGCACAATTCCACAGGGTTATCCACAATTCAGAAATAGAGGCAAGGCGATTTATATAAGGTTGTAATGTTTTGAAACAGCCGTCGTAAATGCTGGGCGTGTATCAGATGCAACACCTCTACTTGATTTTCGGGATATTAAAATTGATGTATTGGTAATAATCCCTTACGCTGTAGCCTGGATCAGCCATAGGCATATTCTTCTTTTGGTAATGAGTTAACCCAAAAAAGGGGTGCTGATTTACAAAGGTAATCTTTGCGACAGATGGGCTGTAACTTAATTTTATTACAGCCTAAATGCTGATTCTGTTTTCACATTCAATGAATACAAAACTTTCCAAACAGAAACAACGATGGGTATGGGCGCAATTTGCGATTGCCTTTAACACGAGTACTTCTGGGCCGGCCCCTTCATGAATTTGCACAATGGTTGGATCCTGGCAGAGGGCCCATAGTGTACCCTATTCGTATAAGTGACATGAGATTGCGAAATATGCTATCGTATATGAGGTCAAAATATGACTTCCCTCGGGATTTGCCATACCCGTAAGATTCACCGTCATTTTGGAAGATGATATGAGGATATTTTCAGATATTTATGGAATGGCCGTCTTCGAAGGGGGTCATAGCTTAACCAAAGGATACCTGGAACCATGAAGAGTAACGCGTTCTTACGAGGAACTATTGTTTTCAATTCATTCTGGTTTCTACTTTTGTTTTCGACGTTATCCGGTCCTTTGTATGCTCAAAAAAAACTTCAGGTACAAAAAGCTGAAATGGCTTTCACATCCAATGCCGAGTTGGAATTGATACGGGCAACCTCCAGCAAAGTTCAGGGATTGATCGACCCTGCTTCCAAAAAATTAGCTTTTACTGTTGATGTAAAGACTTTCCAGGGCTTCAATAGTGAACTTCAGCGGGAACATTTCAATGAAAAATATATGGAGAGTGAAATGTTTCCGAAAGCTCGTTTTAGTGGAAAAATTATTGAGCCCGTAGATTTTTCAGTCGATGAGTCTTATGATGTCAGGGCAAAAGGTGAGCTTGATATTCACGGTCAGAAACAAACACGAATCATTAAAACAAAAGTTACAGTCCGGAACGGAATGGTATATCTTGAATCCACCTTTTTTGTACCATTATCAGACCATAATATTTCAATTCCCAGTATTGTAAGCCAGAAAATTGCCACAGAGATTGAGATTGCATTTAAAGCCACAATGTCGTTGCAATAGCTTATGAAAAAACTCGTATATCTGGTAATTTTTTCGTTGAATCTAATGGCGTCATTAGCGGTGGGTCAGACACCATTTTTTCAGCAATATTTTCTCCTAAAAAAAAATCAACCTGTCCAGGTGAATAAAGTTTTTCAGGATCACACCGGGTTCATTTGGTTTGGCACAAACAAAGGCTTGTTCAGATTTGACGGGCTGAATTATAAGGGATTTGACAAGGCAGACACGGCAGTCGACAATAATATTACTGCTTTGGCTGAAGATACCCTTGGCAGGATCTGGCTGGGTCATCAAAACGGTCAGCTTTCTTATTTGGAAAATGGCAGACTTAACCGATTCGAAACTCGGGAGGGTGCCGCCACTGAGCCAGTTTCAGATATACTGTTTGACAGAAAAGGAACTTTGTGGTTTTCAACATTAAACGACGGCCTGTATTACTATATAGGTAAAAGGTTGTACAGGGTTGACGACCAGGAGGGGCTACCTGATTTATTTATTTACGACTTGTTTGAAGATCCTGATGGAAAAATTTGGGCAGGAACTGATGGGGGTATCGCTATCTGTTCCCTCAATAACCGGAAAATACATATTCAGGTACTGAATACAGATGATGGCCTTTCTGATATAATAATAAAAAAAATTCAGCTGTTGACTCCGGATACCATCAGCTTCGCGACAGAAGATGGGGGAATTTTTAATTTCAATATCAAGACGCAGGCGATCAGACCGCTGATTGAACAGACATGGACCTACGGGTCAATTTCTGATTTCGTAATTAAAGAAGACCAGGTATGGATATCCTCTCCCCGTAAGGGTATAGTAGTCTACGACAGGCATACCAAGGCCGCAAAACTCTTTAATAAATATGAAGGCCAAAGTTTACTTTCCGTAAATGACCTGATGAGCGATGCAGAAGGAAGTATATGGTTGGGTTCCAAAGTGGGGGTGAGACGCACATTAGGTGATGCAGTCGAACACATTGATCTACTACATCCGGTAAGGGACCTCAATATTGTTGCTTTGGCTGTGGATAGTAAAAATGGAATTTGGTTCTCAAATAGCGAAGGTCTTTTCTTAAAAACGTATGATGCCAATGGTGAAAGCCTAATCGAGAAAAAACTAGGGAGCAGGGCTTTCAGAAAGGCTTCTATCATAAGCTTATACGTCGATACTGAAGGCTATGTATGGGCAGGATTTTATGGTAATGGACTATTGAGAATTAATCCGGTTACCGGTCAACTAAAACATTTTTATAAGGAACTTAGGAACGGGAACATTTTGAGCATCACCGGAAAAGGAAATACCGTATGGCTCGCAACGCTCGGTGGAAGTACTTCCATCACTATTGATAATGGGAAATATGCGATAACCAATTATGGTTCTGCCGATGGCCTGAGTTCAGACTTTGTTTATCAGGTTTTCATTGACAGCAAGGAGCGAATCTGGTTTGCCACGGATGGCAAAGGTGTGAGTATGCGCGATGGAAATGGTTTTCATCATTTCGAAGAGGGTTTAGGGTCAAAGGTTGTTTACAGCTTTGCCGAAGACATTAACAAAAATATCTGGGTCTCTTCACAAGACAATGGAGTCTATCGGTTCGATGGAAAAAAATTTGAGGTGGTTCCCGAGATCAAGCTTCGCGATAATACCATTCAATCATTATCTGCGGATCAGCATGGGAATATTATGATGATGCACAATTTTGGAATAGATGTCTATGATGTTAACCGAAAACAAATGCGTTATTGGGGTGAGGAATCGGGCATACATGACAAATATCCTAACCTTAACGCCCTCGCGAAAAACCTTGATGGGGGGATGTATATCGGTACCAGTAAGGGGATCATTAAATTTTCACTGAGCAATGATCATGTCATTGCTTCTCCCCGGCCCTCCATTGATGCGGTCAGAATTTACGACGACTTTATAGATATTTCCAAACCCTTGCAACTCGATTATAATGAGAATAATGTTACGATAAATTACCTGGGCTTCTGGTATCAGAATTCAGAAAACCTGAATTACCTCTATACATTGGAGAATTATGATATCGATTGGATCGGAACCCGCAATCATAATGTAACCTATTCGCGGCTTCCCCCCGGAGATTATGTTTTTAAAGTTAAAGTATCGGAAACTGAAAATTTTACCCATGCGTTTGAAAGCTCTTTGGCATTCTCAATTACTTCCCCCTTCTGGCGCACAGGCGCATTCTATATTTTCATTGCAGGTTTGCTACTGATCAGCGGTTATAGTGTGATTAAGTTCCGCGAACGAAAACTTTTGGAAGATAAAATGATTCTTGAAGGCAAGGTTGAGGAACGGACACTGGAGATCCAAAGAAACACCGAAGAAATTCAGGCGCAGAA
>JAYSOP010000621.1:0-4958 GCA_043722905.1 Chryseolinea sp. | reverse complement strand
TTCTTTATTGGAACAGCATTATATGCTTACTTCCAGCAGCATCCTGAACTTATTGAAGGCGTGAAAAATCAAGTGGCGATGGAAAAAGGCGTCCCTGTTCATTCACTGCAACCAGCCGACTATGGTGATAAAGTTCTGCCCTATTTTATGGTCACTAAGGTGCCTTCGGGTTTGCTTGGTTTAATTGTCGCTGCGATCCTTTCCGCAGCCATGAGCACCATTAGTAGTGGAATGAATAGCAGCGCAACCGTTTTTCTCAAAGACATTTACCAGCGTTACATCAATAAAGACGTTACACCCAAACAGGAATTAAGGGTACTGTATCTGGCTACTGGTACCATGGGCGTTTTTGCCATTGCAACCGGCATTGTGATGATAGGAGTAAAGAGTATTCTGGATATCTGGTGGCAGCTGGCGGGAATTTTTGCCGGTGGTATGCTGGGATTATTTTTGTTGGGCATGATCAGCAGAAGCACAGGCAATGCAGCGGCAAAACTGGCTACTATCCTGGGAATTTTGGTAATCCTGTGGATGACATTTTCAAACTTTCTGCCGGAAGAATATGCCGCTTTGAAAAATTCACTTCATGTGAACATGGTGATTGTAGTCGGTACACTCACTATTTTTTTAGCCGGTATTCTGCTTACAAAGTTCAAAGTGCTTGCCCGATATTCTTAATGGATTGAAATGGTGCCTTCGTCAGAGGATGATGCCCCGGTATTGGGCGTGCTATGGAGCAATAAAGGAAACGTGCTTGTATACAACCGCTTTGTCAACACGGGCAATGCCCGCCTATTTGCAGATATTCAGGATTGTCCTGAATTAGTTTTAAAGAAGGGTTGTTTACTGGTAAACCCGGTTGTCAAAGCAATAAAGTAATGAATAAATTAACCACTTACTTTTATTATCCAAAACGTATTAAGAGGGTATGCAACAAGCTCAATTTTATCGGCGGTTACATGAATCCAGGTTTTCGTTTTCCAACCTTTTGATGATCAGAATATTCTCACCATTTCAAGTATCTCCGTGGTTGTGCTTTCGTACACTTCATCAGGAATGATAGTTACTTATTATTGAAATATGGCTTTATCGACAGTTGAAATTATTGATTACGTAAAAAAATATGCAGATCAGGCTCACGGAGAACAAGTTCGTAAATACACAGGAGAACGGTATATTGTACATCCCGTGCGTGTCATGGAAAGTGCGCGTTTATATACAAACGAACTGAGTGTCCACGCGGCCGCCTTGCTCCATGATGTGCTCGAGGATACTACGGTAACTGCGGAAGAAATGGAGACATCACTGCTTGAGGTAATGAGCACCAAAGATGCAGCAAGGACTATAAAACTGGTAATTGAACTTACCGATATTTTTGTAAAAGAAAGTTATCCCTCATTAAATCGAAGAACCAGAAAAGAGATGGAAGCCGACAGGCTTGCCAAAATAAGTGCCGATGCTCAGACAATAAAGTACGCTGATATAATGGACAACGTTAATGACCTTGTAAGCCAGGATACAGACTTCGCCAAAGTGTATATCAGGGAATCAAAAAAAATGTTAAAAGCCATGGAATCGGGCAACCGTACGTTGCGTGAAAGGGTAATCAAACTTGTTGACGCCTATTTACATTCATTGCAACCACAAATGCCCTAGTAAAGGTCTTTATTGTTTTTTCAAAAAAATAGTTTTTCCTGACTTTGCCGATTGTTTGGCCGCCTCGAGAATTTCCATCGCGGTTACGTTAGTAGATAAAGCGGAAAGGTCATTTTCGTCCATGATAACATTTCCCTGAATAACTCCGGCAAAAAAGGCGAAGGGATCGTCATAAGGTTTCGGACGCTTTGAAATTTTTTCTGCCTGTTCGGGTTTCTGGTTTCCTTGCAAGTAACGTATACCATTCTGGTCCGCGATCACATATCCTGTTTTGCCATATACTTCCATATCCTTCCGACTATAAGGCCAGTTCCACGAAGCCTGGATTATCCCCTGTGATCTAGGATAGGTAACAATAATGGTTGCCTCATCATCAACTTTCGGATATACATCGGGTTTAAACTGCTGGGTTACGGCCGAAACAGAAATGGGCTTTTCTCCCTTCATAAGCCAGGTCATAAGATCTGCACCATAGCAACCAAAATCCATTAGCGCACCACCGCCATTTAATTTGGGATCCGTCAGCCATTCCAGAAATTCTTTACTTACACCAATTTCTTTTGGCCCCTGGTGACCATCGTGTACCACAATTTTTGTGATGGCCCCAAATCGATTTTCCTTATGAAGCATTTCAAAAGCCTTGTGATTACTGCCGTACCAGGTTGTTTCGTAATTAGTAAGCAGGTGAATGTTGTTTGTTTTTGCAAGCGCTTCCATTTGGCGTGCATGAGCAAGGCTAACCGCCAAAGGTTTTTCAACCATTACATGAATTTTTCTTGGGGCACAGGCCTTCACTATGGCCAGGTGATCATATATCGATCCGAATCCTGTGACCGCTTCTGGCTTTGCCTTATCCAGCATTTCGGATAAATCAGAATATAACAAATCTAAATCGATGTTGTACTGGTTCATTAACCTTTCGGCGAGTTCGCGGTTAGGTTCTGCAATCCCAACCAGCTCCAGATCACCACGGCCAAGCGCTTTCAGAATTCCTTGAACATGTCCATGGGTAAGTCCTGCAATACCAATGCGTAAGGGTTTTTCCTGAGGAGTTGTCTGTGCGTAGGCGATGGAAGAAACAAACCACGACAGGACGAGGATGAGCAGGATTTTCATAGTTGTAATTTATAGCTGATTCTTTTTTCTGAAACTAAATTAAGTATTATTTTATAGAACGTAGGTAAAATAAATCCGATCTTTCTGGGTAAGCCAGATCCCATGTTAGTAAAAATACACATGACAGGCAAGGATCAAATAGTAAACGACAATTAAAACTACCTGGCCTCCTACAATAAAAAACTTTCGCGCAATCCTCTTCGATGAGAAAGTATTTGCAGAAAGCAATGACCGCACACGCTTCCTTGATACATAAAAACAAAAGCATCTCTCAACCTACCTAATAATCCATTGCGGTAAATGGCTCATTCAGGGGCAAAGCCATGTCGGTTAAATGGCATTTCCCTCCACTCGCCTCGCTTTAATATAGATAAATTTTTAAAGCCAATGCCCTCCAACAAGACGGCGGTCTTTTCAAATTCATTGATCAGATCATCCTTATTATGGGCGTCACTGCTTAAGGTGATGGGAATCCCCAGGTTAAAAATCCTTTCAAGAATCCAAGGACTGGGATACGTAAACGCCGACTTTTTCTGATATAGCCCGCGGGTATTTACCTCAACAATACAGTTAGCTTGTTTAATGACCTTCAATGTTTTGTCAATTTCATTGCTGTACCAGGGGGCAGATTCGTCGAATTCCGTCCCGGTTTTATTCTGAATTTTTATTTTATCCAGGTGACCTACAATATCCGGCGTTGATTGCGTCACCATTTCACGGGTGAGTTCAAAATAGCGGGTGATGGCCCCGCGTAAATTATTTCGAAAGATTTTACTCAACCCCTCCTTAAAACCCTCGTGTGCCCCATCAATCTCCCACGGCTTTCCTTCAAAACTGTCGACAAAATGAACCGAGCCAATCGTGTAGTCCAGTAAGGGTTTATAGTCGTTTGGAGAAATTATTCCCGGTATAAAATCCACTTCCATTCCTGCGTAAATTTCAATTTCTATTTCCGTAGCCTTAAGCGATTTTATATCCGCCAGGTAGTCATTGAATTTCTCTTTTTTCAGGCACCAGGAACATGGAAATGGCACAGGGGCATGAGAAGAAAATCCCAGCGATGCAATTTTTTTTTCACCCGCTGCAGTAAGATATTCTTGCAAATCGCCTTTGCCATCACAGTATTTGCTATGCGTATGATAGTTTGACCACATATTGGGATATGAAATAAATGGTGTAAAAGTATAAGAAAATGCAATTCGTTGACAGCCATCACATCAATTGCACACCAGATGAAACCTAATTTCGCACTTCCAATTCCCAAGAAGCATTTTTAAGCCAGCGAAATAAATTTACCCCTATATCCCTATATCCCTATACCTTATACCCCTATTCCCCCAGGGTATATTTTTTTATCGGAGAATAATGGAGGCATCAATTGCCCTATCGTATCATGATATATGCGAAATTTATTTTACTGGGGTTAGTATTGGGTTTTTCTCCTTCCTTTGGGCAGGAGGCTTCCACTAAAAACGTCATTATTGTTACGCTGGATGGCTTCCGTTGGAAAGAGTTATTTGAAGGAGCAGATAAATCGGTGGTGTTTAAGCAGCGCTATGTAACCGATACAACTGTAGTCCCCGTGTTCTGGCGTCAAGAGGCCGACCAGCGTAAAGAAGCCCTTATGCCTTTTCTGTGGAATAATGTTGCCATTAAGGGGCAGTTATACGGAAATCGGAACTTTAAAAATAAAGTAAACTGCACAAACCATCATTTGATATCCTATCCGGGCTATAGCGAAATGTTGGTTGGATACCGGGATAGTAAAGTTTCATCCAATAGAAAAATTGAGAATCCGAATGCCACCGTACTTGAATTTATCCAGCAACATCCGGATTTTAAAGACCAGGTCGCTGCCTTTGCCACATGGGATGCCTTTCCATATATCCTCAGAGCGAAGAAGTCGGGTATTTATGTGAATGCCGGTACAGGCATGGCTTCCGGGAATATTTCCAGGAAAGAACAATTGCTGAACGACTACCAAAAAGAATCATTGGTGCGTTCTGATTCGTTAACTTTTCAATACGCCTTTGAGTATTTAAAAAGGGAAAGACCGAGGGTAACATTTATTGGTTTTGACGGCACGGATCACCATGCTCACGCCGGTCGGTATGATGACTATCTTAAAGCAGCACACAGCATAGATGCCATGCTGGGGCAATTGTGGGATTGGGTACAATCCCAAC
>JAYSOP010000620.1:0-19534 GCA_043722905.1 Chryseolinea sp. | reverse complement strand
CAACTATGTTTTCTGGGGCGGGAGGGAAGGTTACAATTCCTTGCTTAATACCAATATGAAACGGGAGCAAGAGCACCTCGCGAGGTTCCTGCATATGGCCAAAGACTACGCGCGTTCGAATGGTTTTAAAGGAACATTTTTCATAGAGCCAAAACCCATGGAACCCACCAAACATCAGTATGATTTTGATTCAGCCACGGTGCTGGCTTTTCTCAGGCAGTATGACCTGATGGAGGACTTCAAATTGAACCTTGAAGTAAATCATGCGACCCTTGCTCACCACACCTTCCAACACGAATTGCAAGTGGCAGCGGATGCCGGTATTTTGGGTAGTATCGATGCGAACCGGGGGGATTATCAGAATGGCTGGGATACCGATCAGTTCCCCAATAATTTATATGAGCTCACAGAAGCGATGCTGGTAGTGCTCGAGGCCGGGGGTTTTAAAACAGGGGGCGTTAACTTTGATGCCAAGACCAGAAGAAATTCAACCGACCTCGCCGATATATTTTACGCCCATATTGGGGGCATGGATACCTTCGCCCGAGCCGTTCTGATCGCCCAGACAATCCTCGACGATGGAGAGTATAGTAAACTCCGCAAAAACAGGTACGCTTCATTCGATAATGGTAAAGGAAAACAATTCGATCAGGGGAAACTTTCTCTCGAGGAATTAAGTGGCCTTGCCCTGAAAAATGGGGAACCACAACAAATCAGCGGCCGACAGGAATATTTTGAGAACCTGATCAGTAAATTTATCTAGGAATGCATTCGGATTTTTCAATCGAATGATTCCTGATAAAAACGCTGTGCAGATGACTTTATTTGATTATTTTTCAAACCTAAAATTTTTATATCAAACTAAACAGGTAACCTGTGAAAACCTCCGCAAAGGTCATGAACAAAATGGATTTGCGTGTGACGGCCCATGGGTTGCTGCTCACTAAACACCTTTACAGATGAAAAGAAAATTACGCATGGGTATGGTAGGCGGAGGACTGACTTCGTTTATCGGTCCTGTTCACAGAAAAGCCATTGGCATTGACGGAGAAATTGAACTCGTTTGTGGTGCCTTCAGCATCATCCCTGAAGAATCGCAACAGACGGGAGCCGCTCTTTATCTCGATCCAAAACGGGTATACAATACCTATCCGGAGATGTTTGAAAAAGAAAAAGACTTGCCTCCTGACCAGCGCATTGATTTTGTGTCAGTAGTGACGCCGAATCACGTTCACTTCGGCCCTTCGAAAATGGCCTTGGAGAGCGGGTTTCACGTAATCGTGGAGAAGCCCATTGCCTTTTCGCTTGAAGAGGCAAAAATGCTTCAGAAAATTGTCAGCAAAACCGGATTGATCCTCGCCCTTACACACACGTATACCGGATACCCATTGGTAAAACACGCCCGTCAAATGATTGCGTCCGGGCAATTGGGAAAAGTACGCAAGGTGTTCGTAGAGTATCCTCAGGGTTGGTTATCCACCTTGCTGGAAGGAACAGGAAACATGCAGGCTTCCTGGAGAACGGATCCGAAACAATCCGGATTAGGAGGCGCTATTGGTGATATCGGAACGCACGCGGCAAACCTGGCCGAATACATTACAGGGTCAAACATTACGGAAATTTGTGCCATGCTCAATGCGGTAGTAAAAGGCCGGCGAATTGATGACGATGCATCGATGCTGATAAGATTCGAAAATGGTGCTTCAGGCGTGCTGATGGCTACGCAGGTCGCGGCAGGAGAAGAAAACAATATTAATATCCGCGTGTATGGCGAGAAGGGCGGACTGGAATGGAAACAGCAAGAGCCCAATTCGATGGTAGTAAAATGGCTTGACAGGCCCATGGAGGTTTTGCGTACAGGCCAAGGCTATTTGTCTGATCAGGCAAAAGCTTTTACCCGCACACCTGCAGGCCACCCGGAGGGATACCTTGAGGCGTTCGCCAATATTTACAGAGCTTTCTCAAAAGCCGTACATGATTTTAAACCCGGTAAAAAAATTAATGCAGCGAAATACGATTTTCCGGATGTTGAAGATGGCGTGAGAGGTATGAACTTCGTGAAGACTGCGGTAAAATCTGCGAGCTCGACACGAAAATGGACTACTTTGAAATAGACATTGGGCATTAGGAAATAGGAATTAGTAGTTGCATCTAACCTTTTAGCTATGATATCTAAACTTGAAGACTTTAAGGTTTATAACCTTTCGATGGAAGTTGGGGAAGTGGTTTGGAATATTGTAATGAGATGTGAGTATTTTGAAAAATCTACAGTAGGCAAACAGTTAGTAAGCGCTGTGGATTCTATACCTGCTAATTTGTCCGAGGGTCTTGGAAGATATCATTTTAAGGAAGCAAAAAATTTTGCATGTTATTCCAGAGGCTCTCTCTTTGAAACAAAAACATGGATAACAAAAGCATTCAATCGCAAACTCGTTAAAGAGGAGGAATTTATCCAAGTTATTGGTCGAATAGAGGAAATTGGAAAAATGATAAATGGTTACATAAAATCAATTGGCGCTGTTAGTGAACCAGAATCAAACTATAATTCTCCTAATCCCTAAAACCTAATCCCTTATGAATGACTAACTAAACCCGAAACCATATGAAGAACATAAAAGGACCAGCCATTTTTCTCGCGCAGTTCATGGGCGATCAGGCTCCGTTTGATAATATTAAATCGATTGCCAAGTGGGCTGCCGGGCAGGGATATCTCGGGATTCAAATACCTACCTGGGACCCCCGTTGCATTGATCTGGAAAAGGCTGCTGAAAGCAAAGACTATTGCGATGAATGGAGGGGCGTAATCGATTCGTGTGGCGTGCAGGTCACCGAACTCTCTACCCATCTTCAGGGACAGCTCGTGGCAGTTCACACCGCCTATAACGAGTTATTCGATGGCTTTGCTCCCAAAAAATTGCGGGGTAATCCAAAGGAAAGAACGGCCTGGGCCGTAGAACAATTGAAGCAGGCAGCCAAAGCGAGTAAAAATCTCGGCCTCAATGCGCATGCAACATTTTCCGGCGCGCTGATGTGGCACACGGTTTACCCCTGGCCACAACGTCCTTCCGGATTGGTGGAAGATGGCTTTAAGGAACTGGCAAAACGCTGGCTGCCAATTCTCAACGCCTTCGATAAAGCGGGTGTCGACCTTTGTTATGAGATTCATCCAGGGGAGGATTTGCATGACGGTATAACTTTTGAACGCTTCTGGGAAGCCACCGGCAAGCACACGCGTTGTAACATCTTATATGACCCCAGCCATTTCGTTTTACAGCAGCTGGATTATTTACAGTACATAGATTTTTACCATACCTTCATCAAAATGTTTCATGTAAAGGATGCGGAATTTAATCCCACGGGAAAATCGGGTGTTTATGGAGGCTATCAGGATTGGGTGAACCGTCCAGGAAGATTCCGATCATTAGGAGACGGGCAGGTGGATTTTCAAACTATTTTTTCGAAACTTGCTCAGTACGATTTTAATGGCTGGGCAGTATTGGAATGGGAGTGTTGTTTAAAACACCCTGAGCAAGGCGCTGCGGAAGGTGCGCCTTTTATTAAAGACCATATTATCCGGGTGACGGAAAAAGCCTTTGATGATTTTGCTGCTGCAGGTAAGGACCAAAAATTTAATAAAAAAGTGTTAGGACTAATTTAATATCTCACAAAATGAAAAAATTATTATTAATTGTTATGATGGGTTTTTTCACGTACACGTTGACATCGTGCGGAGGAAAAAAGGAAGAAAAAGCGGAAACTGAAGATGATGGGTATGGTGATTACGAAGCCGCCGAACCAGAACAAAAACAGGAGTCATCCGAAGATCTGATCAAACAGGGCCAGGCCCTCGTAGACCAGAGCGATTGTAAAACCTGTCATCATCCAATCAATAAAATTATTGGCCCTTCCCACAGCGAGGTGGCAAAGAAGTATGAATTCACCCGTGCTAATGTGACCTATCTGGCTGGCAAAATTATGACTGGAGGCAGTGGTGTTTGGGGAGAAATCCCGATGACGCCACACGTGGATTTATCTCAGGCTGACGCAGAGAAAATGGCCATGTATGTCCTTTCGCTTGACGCAGAAAAACCTAATTTTTAATTTCCATAGGTTCACATGAATAAACCGATCGGAAGATTTATGTGAACCTTAATATTGAATGTTTACCCCGTCCGAACCCAACCGAATAATTATGAAAAGGAGACAATTTTTACATACCTCAGCCCTGGCGACCGCGGGCTTTCTTACGCTGAATTCCTGTGCGAATACGAAGACGGGCAAGATGAAGATAAAAGGTGATCTGGGACTTCAACTATATACCCTTCGCGATTCTATTCCGAAAGACCCAAAAGGAATCATTAAAAAGGTAGCCAGTTTCGGGTACAAAGAGCTTGAAACATATTCCTACAGCGATGGCAAAATATTCGGCATGCCTTTCTCCGAGTTTGGAAGCTTTGTAAAAGATCAGGGTATGAGGGTAATGAGTGGGCACTATGGTATTGACCAGGCGAGGGGTGACAACTGGGGAAAAGCCGTGACCGATGCCAGGTCTATAGGGCAAAAGTATATGGTCGTTCCTTATCTGGCAGATACCGAACGAAAATCCATCGATGACTACAAGAAAGTATGTGCGAGCCTGAATAAAGCAGGTGAAGTGTGCAATTCGAATGGTATTCGTTTTGGTTATCATAACCATGCATTTGAATTTACCACCCTTGAAGGCCAGATTCCCTATGATGTGATGCTGGCAGAGCTGGACCCAAAACTAGTCGGCATGGAGATGGACATTTACTGGGTGGTGAGAGGCGGTCAGGATCCACTCCAGTATTTTACAAAATATCCAGGACGATTTGAGCAATGGCATGTGAAGGATATGGATAGAAATAATAAGGACAGGAATGCTGATGTAGGAACCGGTTCCATTGATTACGTGCAGATCTTTTCTAAGGCGAAGGAATCGGGTATGGAACACTGGTATGTGGAGCAGGAATCTTACCCAGGAGACCCTATTGACAGTGTTGCTGCCTGTGCCAAATATTTAAAAGATAATTCGTAAAAATTCGTTTTGCTGCGACAATAGGTATTTTGCCGGCCGCCTGCTGAAGGTAAGGTGTGTCAATAATTTTAGTATGCCTCCTCACTATTAAAAGGCGCTACCATTCCATTACGTCTTGAAACCTACTTATGAAGATCGTCAATCTGTTACTATCAGTTTTATTTCTGGTTTTTGCTTTTCTTCAGATCAATGACCCCGACCCGGCAGTCTGGATACTGATCTATGGGGTGATGGCTGTGATGTGTGTTCTAGCTGCTTTTGGCTATTATCATATAAAAATATTGATCGCCATTCTCGTGGTTTATGTTGCTTATAGTGTGATGTATTGGCCCAGTATCTTGAGGTGGCTTAAGGCGGATAATAAATCCATGTTGTTCGATGATATCGCGAAAATGCAAAACCTTTACATTGAAGAATCACGCGAATTTCTGGGATTGATGATTTGTGTTACCGTTCTCGTCGTACACCTGGTCAGGGCCCGTATTATAAGGAGACCGATTTAAACTGAACCGCAATCGATTTAAGAAAACAGCATGAGAAAAGCTGCCAATTCTTTTCTAAATTCACCCCTTATTGTATCTGAAAACGGGATCAACAGGTAACCAGTGGCCCAAAAGGATGATGGAGCACCTCAACTGTTGTTCGCGCCGGGTGTCAGACAATGCCTTAAGAAAATTTCAATAACATGAGGTTGCCCTCGTATGCAATTGTTGTGCTTTTATCCCTCATTGGTTGCAGTCCTTCCAGGGAAAAGATTCCTCCTTTAAACCCTATGCAAAAGCCAGGACAGAAATTAGTTATCTATCAAATAATGACCCGGCTGTTCGGCAACCAGGTTTCTAAAAACATTTCTTATGGAACCATCGCTGAAAATGGTGTCGGAAAGTTTAATGATATCACAGAGGTTGCGCTGAAAGGGATCAAGGATCTGGGCGTAACCCATGTTTGGTATACCGGAGTACTTGAGCACGCAACGTTAACTGATTATACAGCATTCGGCATTTCTTTGGATGACGCGGATGTAGTAAAGGGAAGGGCCGGATCACCGTATGCCATCAAAGATTATTATGATGTCAATCCGGATTTGGCCGTCCATGTTGCCGACCGGTTAAAGGAATTTGAGCAGCTGATTGATCGAACGCATCAGCAGAATTTAAAAGTGATTATCGATTTTGTTCCGAATCACGTAGCGCGCGCCTATCATTCTGATGCGAAGCCTCCTGCGGTCAAAGATCTCGGAGAGGAGGATAACCGTTCTTTGTCATTTCATCCTAATAATAATTTCTATTATTTACCAGGCGAATCATTCAAACCCCCGGGCTCCTATAATCCTTTGGGTAGCCTGTCGCTGCCATCAGAGGATAGAAAATTTGAAGAGACACCTGCAAAAGTGACCGGCAATGATCAGTTCACAGCGTCTCCAGGCATCAATGAATGGTTTGAAACGGTAAAGCTTAATTACGGTGTTGATATTCAAAATGGTCGTAAATCAAATTTTGACCCTATACCCGGCACGTGGTTAAAGATGAGGGATATCTTGCTTTACTGGACCGATAAAAAAGTGGATGGCTTCAGGTGCGACATGGCCGAAATGGTGCCCGTCGAATTCTGGCAATGGCTAATTCCACAAATAAAAGACGTCAATCCCGACATTATATTTATTGGAGAGATATACAATCCCGCACAGTACAGAAATTTCATTCAGACGGGAAATTTTGACTTTTTGTACGATAAAGTTTTGTTGTATGACACATTGCGTTTATTGACGGATGGCCAGCGCAGCACGCTGGATATTCATCAGATCCAAAATGAACTTCAGGGCTTAAACCACCGCATGCTTCATTTTTTGGAGAACCATGATGAACAGCGCATTGCTTCCGGATTTTTCGCCGGCAATCCGTGGCGTGCACTTCCTGCTATGGTTATCAGCGCGACCATAGACCGCGGGCCGGTGATGATATATTTTGGTCAGGAGGTAGGTGAGCCGGGAAGCGGTTCCGCCGGCTTTCAGTCTGCGGATGGTCGCACGACAATTTTTGACTATTGGGGCGTACCCGAACATCAGAAATGGATGAACGGTGGAAAATTTGACGGTGGCTTGTTGACTGCCGAACAAAAACAACTTCGTCAATTCTATGCCGACCTGTTAACACTCGCATCTAAAAATACCGCGCTTTCAACGGGAAATTATATTGACATTACGAACCACAATATTCAATCCGGTAATTTCACCGGGCAGGTTCACGCCTTCCTTCGGTTTCATGAGAACGAAAGGTTACTGATTGTTAATAGTTTTAATGAAAAAGAACTGAATGTAAAAATTCAAATTCCACGAGGCGATTTTGTTCAAATGGGGCTTGATCCTGATGGGGATTTTATCGCACGCGATCTTATCTGGCGCGAAGTGGAGGTTGGATTTGACAAAAACTTATCCTTCACTTTGAGGCTTAAACCCTTTAGTTCTTTTATCTTCAAAATAAAATAGCCTGCCGTAAAATGAAAAGCAACATTTTTATAAAGATCACCTTTATTGGCCTGCTAATGCTGGCTTGTTCGCCACAGAAGGGAAAAAAAGTGGAATGGCCATATGGGGTGAAGTACGAAGTGTTTGTGATGTCTTTTGCAGATGGCGATGGCAATGGTAAAGGTGATTTTAAAGGACTAACCGCGAAACTGGATTATTTGAAAACACTCGGAGTGAATGGGCTGTGGCTGATGCCCGTGATGCCGTCGGATACTTATCATAAGTATCATGTCATAGATTTTAAAAATATTGACCCGGATTATGGTACCCTTGACGACTTTAAAAAATTTATCGCAGAAGCGCATGCCCGCGATATCAAAGTCATTACCGATTATGTCATCAATCATACCGGAAATAATCATCCCTGGTTTTTAGAGGCTCAGAAAAGTAAAGACAATCCTTATCGGGATTACTACGTATGGGCAAAGCAAGACTCCATCCGCGATTTGATAGAAAAAAAAACAAAAGCATTGGATTCGGATAATATCCGGAAGTGGCATCCCGTAAATGGCGATACTACCATCGAACAATACTATGGATACTTCAATGGATTGTGTCCCGATTTGAATCTCGACAATCCGCAGGTAAGGAAAGAGATCGTTGATATTGCGAGATTCTGGCTTGAAGAAGTAAAAGTTGATGGCTTCCGGATGGATGCCGCCAAACATATTTTTCCTGATAACAGAGCGGAAGACAATCACGCATTCTGGATCTGGTTCAAAGATGAAATGGAGAAAATCAAACCAGATGTTTATCTGGTAGGTGAGGTATGGTCGCAAGCCAGGGAGGTTGCACCTTACCTGAAAGGTTTACCCTCTTTATTTAATTTTGATTTGGGATATGCCATCACCGCTGTTGCTAAAATGGGCAGAGATACCATCGGTTTGGTGCAGCAGTATAAAGATATCAGGGATTATTATAGCTCCATCACATCCGATTACCTGGACGCGACATTTATCAAAAATCATGACCAGACACGCCTGCTTACTGAACTCAATGGCGATGTCGAGAAAGCAAAAATGGCTGCTGCGATACTGCTTACTATGCCTGGCACTCCCTATCTATATTATGGGGAAGAAATTGGAATGTTGGGTGATAAACTCAGCACTTATCAGGATCAATGGGGTCCCGACGCTTATGTACGTGAGCCTTTTATATGGGACGATAGCACTAAAGACAAAATGCAGACAGCATGGGAGGAAGCCCGGTACAGTACCGATAAAACCGTCATTCCTTTCAGCAGGCAGACGGATAATGAAAATTCCCTGTTCAATTTTTACCGGAAATTAATCTCCTTCCGCAATAACAGCGCTGCGTTAACCTACGGAAATATTGACCCTTCAGGTATTCATATCAAAGAGATTGTAAGTTTTAAACGCAAAGACGCAACGGAGGAACTATTGGTAGTGCACAATGTCTCAGATGTGGAAGTTACTGTGATATTGGAAAAGGATAATGGAGACTTTCATGAAATTGAATACGACACCGAAGGGGGTAAAGTTGCCGTTGAAAACGGGGAGCTTAGGATGCCCGCGCATTCAACGGTTATCTTAAAGCATGATTGAAGGGGGGAATGAGGGTATAGGGGTATAAGGGTTTAGGAAATAAGGGTAGAGGTATAGTCAAACAAAAATTATTCGGAAATAATGAGTCAAATTAAGGGCCAGGCCCGGGTGATTATTGAAAATGTACAACCACAGGTTGAAGATGGTCATTATCCGGCGAAATTTACCATAGGAGAATCTGTAAAGGTCTCAGCCGATATATTTGGTGATGGCCACGATCATATTCGCGCCCAGGTTTTGTATAAAAGAGAATCGAACGAATCATGGACAATTCGTGAATTAAAGCATCAGTTTAACGACACATGGTCTGCTACTTTTCCGGTGACGGAAAAAGGTTTTTATTTTTTTACGATTCGCGCATGGGTTGATCATTTTGAAACCTGGTATGATGGCATGAAGAAAAAAACGGCAGCAGCGCTCGACGTTCGTGTTGAACTGATGGAAGGTGCGGCTTTTCTTAAAAAGATCGGTAAAGGAGATCCTTATTTTCAATCATTGTCAGCCATATTATCCGATACTGAAAATTATGCAGGCGCAATCGAGAAAGTACTCAGTCATTCATTTGAGAAACTGGTGCATGAACATCCGTTGATTGAACACGAAACAAGCTTTGAGAAAGAACTGAAAATATTTGTTGAATGTAAAAAAGCCAACTTCAGTGCATGGTATGAACTGTTTCCGCGTTCGGCCTCACTTCAGGGAAAACATGGCACTTTTACAGATGTCATAAAATTACTTCCGCGAATTGCCTCGATGGGTTTTGACATATTGTATCTGCCGCCCATTCACCCGATAGGAAAGGTTCATCGCAAAGGAAAAAATAATAACGTTCGGGCTGCGATAGATGAACCAGGATCACCATGGGCCATTGGCAACGTCGAAGGAGGTCACAAGTCAATCCATGCTGAATTGGGGACTTTAAAAGATTTTAAATTGTTGATTGGTGAAGCGAAAAAATTAGGCATTGACATAGCCATGGATATTGCCTTTCAATGCGCCCCTGATCACCCTTACGTCAAAGAAAATCCGCAATGGTTTAAGCAAAGGCCTGACGGCACCATTCAGTATGCTGAAAATCCACCAAAAAAATATCAGGACATCTATCCCTTCAACTTTGAAACGGAAGACTGGCAGAATTTATGGAAGGAATTAGAATCCGTATTTGAATACTGGATTGATCAGGGCATCACCATTTTCAGGGTGGACAATCCCCATACGAAACCGATTATTTTTTGGCAATGGGTGATTTCGGAAATTAACAAGAAGCACGAGGACATCATATTTTTGTCGGAAGCATTTACCCGGCCAAAAATTATGGCATCACTCGGAAAAGTCGGTTTTACCCAGTCATATACTTACTTCACCTGGCGGGTTAGTAAGGAGGAGATAACCACCTATATGGAAGAGTTAATACACAACCCCTCCCGAACTTTTTTCAGACCTAACTTCTGGCCCAACACACCCGATATCCTTCCGTTTCATCTTCAACATCAGGGTGAGAATATTTTCATTATACGGCTGGCCATGGCGGCCACCCTTTCATCCCTGTATGGCATGTATGGACCCGCGTTCGAATTTTACGACAATGTTCCCGTTCCCGGCAGGGAGGAATATATGAATTCGGAGAAATACGAAATTAAAAAGCACGATTGGAAAAAAACGAACCGGATGACTGATATCATCACGATTATCAACGGTGCCCGAAAATCACATCCGGCCCTTCAGTCTACCTGGAACTTGTATTTTTGTGCTATACAGGATATCAATTTGCTGGCCTACCTCAAGATCACCGAAGATTTGTCTGATATTATTTTAGTCATTGTAAATCTGGATCCTAACCAAAGACACTCCGGATTTGTGCAATTGCCAAAAGGCATTCTTCGTTTGGGTGACCACATCAATGTTAAACTTCACGATCTGATGACGGATGAACACTATACATGGACACAGGAATGGAACTACATAGAACTCGATCCCTACAAGATGCCCTTTCATTTGTTCAAATTAGAGATCCACGAATCTAACATGTAAGCATGAGCGACCTTCCAAAAAATACAGACCCCCTTTGGTTTAAGGATGCCATTCTTTATGAGCTTCATATCAGGGCCTTCTTCGACAGCAATGGAGACGGCATCGGCGATTTCGAAGGACTCGTGCAAAAATTAGATTATCTCGAGGATCTGGGTATCAATACGATCTGGCTGTTGCCATTTTACCCCTCCCCGCTAAGGGATGATGGATATGATGTTACGGATCATTATGACGTGCATTCTGATTATGGAACATTAGCGGACTTCAAACTATTTTTAAAGGAAGCCCACAGAAGAGGCATTCGGGTCATTACCGAATTAATCCTCAATCATACTTCGGATCAGCACGCGTGGTTTAAGAAAGCGAGGAAATCAAAACCAGGATCGAGATACCGGGATTTTTACGTTTGGAGTGATGCGCCGGATAAATACAAAGATGCGAGGGTCATCTTTGCTGAGGAGGAGCCTTCCAACTGGACATACGATGAAGAAGCCAAAGCCTATTATTGGCACAGGTATTACCGCCATCAACCGGATCTGAATTTTGAGAACGCAGAGGTTCAACTGGAGATGATTAAAGTGGCTGACTTCTGGTTGAAGATGGGGGTAGATGGTTTCAGGTTGCCATCCATTACTTATTTATTTGAAGAAGAAGGAACCAGTTGCGAAAATCTGCCGCAAACTCACGCGTTTTTAAAAAAACTCCGTGCCCATATTGACAAGCATTACAAAAACAGAATCCTGATTGCTGAAGCCAATCTTTGGCCGGAAGATGCCGCCACCTATTTTGGAAACGGCGATGAGTGTCACATGAACTTTCATTACCCTTTAATGCCAAGGTTATTTCTCGCGCTGCGAACGGAAGATACCTATCCCATTGTCGATATTATGGATCAGACTCCTGCCACGCTGTCTTCCAGTCAGTGGGCATTATTTCTTCGTAACCACGATGAGATGGGACTTGAAATGGTAACGGAAGAAGAGAAAGATTATTTATTTAAAGCATACGCAACTGATCCCAATACAAAATTTAATTTAGGTATACGAAGGAGGCTGGCGCCGTTGTTAAACAATGACCGGCGTAAAATCGAATTGCTGCATACTATATTGTTCTCTTTACCTGGTGCGCCAGTATTATATTATGGCGACGAAATTGGGATGGGCGACAATGTTTATCTCGGTGACCGCTCGGGTGTAAGAACACCGATGCAATGGAATCCCAACGTGAATGCGGGCTTCTCCCAGGCGAATCCTCAAAGACTGTATTTGCCGGTTATCAATGATCCGGTGTACCGGCATGAAACAGTGAACGTAGCCGCCGGGGAAGAGAATTCATCATCCTTGTTGTGGTGGATGAAGCATGTCATTATCATGCGCAAGCGGATGAATGTTTTTGGACGCGGAGATATCCGGTTCATAGAAGGCTCAAATGCTAAAGTTCTTGCTTTTGCGCGAACTTATGAAAACCAATGTATTATTGTTGTGTCTAACCTTTCGCAATTTTCACAGGCAGCTTCCTTAAATCTTTCGCAATTTAGAGATTGCGAAATTACAGACATATTCAGTCAGAATCGTTTCACGAGCGTAGGGGAGGGAGATTACCCAATAACCATCGGTCCTTACGGATATTTCTGGTTTCAGGCAGACAAGGCTGAGAATAAATTACAGGTGGAGCCAAGTGGTGAACTAGCCCTCTTAAAAACAGATATTTCCTGGGAACGGATGTTCGATAACTACAACGAGGTACGGACCCTGGAAAGAAGGATCCTCCCACCTTTCATGAAAAAATGCCGGTGGTTTGGTGGAAAAGCCAAAGTCATCAGCAAGGTTGGTATTAACAAAGTAATACCCTTGAAGGTGGAGGGCGATACCCATTTCCTGGTGATCATTGAAGTGCATTATGTACAAAGGTTGCCGGAATTGTATTTCCTTCCGTTAACGTTCGTATCGCCGGATAGTCTGACAGAACGTGTGGAATATGCAGTTCAAAGTGTTGTATGCCGGGGCGAAATTCAGAATGAAGCCGGCTTTATTATGGATAGCACTTATGACCGGGTGTTCAGGGATTTTCTCTTCGTCCATATGGAGAAAAGCGCGAGGCTAAAAGATGATGGTGGTGGCGTGCTGGAATTCAATTCAAGTGTTTTTGCTAAACTCGATTCAGGGAAGATTGACTCGAAAGTATTAAAGGCGGACCAAAGTAATACGGCTATTATTTATAATGATAAATACTTTTTTAAATTTTATCGCAAGCTAGAGAAGGAGATCAATCCGGACCTGGAGATCATTCGGTTTCTGACTGAAAACACCAGCTTTCAGAATTCACCCAAGTATGCCGGTAGTGTTGAGTACCGTGATTCGGAAGGAAAAAGAATTGTATTCGGACTGCTTCAGGAAAAGGTGGAAAACCAGGGTGATGCCTGGGGCATGACGATGGATTCAGTCGCCAGGTATTTTGAAAGAGTACTGACAAAATCCGTAAAACTTCCCGCCCTGATTGAGAACCAAGTGATCACGTTTGATGATACTCCAAAAATAATGCAGGAATTCATAGGTCGGGAATTTCATGATCGTGTTGTGCTGTTAGCGCAGCGCACTGCGGAAATGCATATCGCGCTGGCGACGGACGTATCCAACAATGCTTTTATCCCTGAGCGTTTTACACCGAATTATCAGCGGTCCCTTTATTCATCGCTCAGAAAATTATTGAAGGACCGATTTGGTTTGTTAGAAAGTTCATTGCCAAAACTTGACCCGCAAACGCGGGAACTGGCAAATTCAGTTCTTGAAATGGAGGGCAAAATTCTGGAATCGTTCAGCGAGATCTATAAAACCAAAATTACGGCTATTAAAACCCGCATACACGGAGATTTTCACCTCGGTCAGGTTTTATTTACCGGGAAGGATTTTGTAATAATAGATTTCGAAGGTGAACCTGCGTTTTCATTCAGTGAGCGAAGGTTGAAGAAAAATCCCCTAAAAGATGTGGCCGGTATGATGCGCTCATTTGATTATGCAGCATTTGGCAAGATTTTGTTAAACGAAAACTATCGTGACGCCAATCTCGGTATTATTGAGCAAGCTGCGGAACAATGGCAACATTATGTAAGTCGCTACTATCTAGGAGCCTATTTAGAAACAACCGGTATGGGCCCAAATCTTTCCGGGGAAAGCAATATTCTGATTAGAACATTTCTTCTTGAAAAAGCAATTTATGAACTGGGCTATGAATTAAACGGCCGTCCTGACTGGGTCAAGATTCCGCTAAGGGGCATTCATTACCTTGTGAACAGATATATGCTGGAAAAAACGCGTAATGGTTGAGTGCATATGCAGGCGGGTGCGGCAGCGAATTACGGAGGTTGATCCGAAAAACAAAAATAACCACTAATTGAATGGCAAAGAAAGAAAAAACCCACGACACGTCTACTCACGACAGTTTCAGCCTGATCACGGATTTTGACATACATCTTTTTAAGTCCGGGAAACATTTCAAATTATATGAGAAGTTGGGAGCGCATATCGTAACCCACCTCGATGTGGAAGGAACTTTTTTTGCAGTGTGGGCACCCAATGCCGAAAAAATATCGGTGATTGGTAATTTTAATCATTGGCACAGTGGCAAGCATAATTTGAATCCGCGTTGGGACGGTTCGGGAATTTGGGAGGGTTTTTTTGTAGATATAAAACATGGTGAAGCTTATAAATATGCGATTAAATCAAACACGGGGGAATACCTCGAGAAATCTGACCCCTTTGCCTTTTATTTTGAAACTCCCCCAAAAACGGCATCCATTGTCTGGTCTCCGAAGTATGAATGGAAAGATGAGGCATGGTTAAAACATAGGAAGCAAGTGGCCTCAACCCCTAAACCCTACTCCGTGTATGAGGTTCACTATGGTTCATGGAGAAGAAAAAATGATAATGAGTCCCTCACATACCCGCAGATGGCCATTGAATTGGTAGAATATGTGAAGGATATGGGTTTCACCCATATTGAGTTTTTACCGGTAATGGAGCATCCTTTTTATGGATCATGGGGATACCAACTCACTGGTTATTTCGCCCCTACCAGTCGCTATGGAAGCCCGGAAGACTTTATGTATTTGATAGATTGTTTTCACAAAGCGGAAATAGGCGTCATTCTCGATTGGGTTCCTTCGCATTTTCCCGGAGACGCCCATGGTCTTTTCAAGTTCGATGGCACCTATCTTTATGAACACGAAGATCCCAGAAAGGGATTTCACCCAGACTGGAAAAGTTACATATTCAATTATGGAAGAAGCGAAGTGAGGTCATTTCTCATTAGCAATGCCCTGTTTTGGCTGGAGCGATATCATATTGATGGACTGCGCGTGGATGCGGTAGCCTCCATGTTGTATCTGGATTATTCGCGCAAAGCAGGGGAGTGGATTCCCAATTCGTACGGGGGTAATGAAAATATTGAAGCCATTACATTTCTCAAGGAATTTAATGAGGTAGTGTATCTGCACCACCCTGATACCGTCAACATTGCCGAAGAATCTACTTCATGGTCAGGTGTTTCACGACCCACCTATCTGGGCGGGTTAGGGTTTGGTCAAAAATGGATGATGGGCTGGATGCATGATACGTTACATTTTTTTGCACTCGATCCCATTCACCGAAAATATCATCAGAATGAAATAACCTTCAGCATCATGTATGCGTTTACAGAAAACTTCATGCTACCCCTATCACATGATGAGGTGGTTCACGGAAAGGGTTCTTTGCTCGGTAAAATGCCAGGAGATGAATGGCAAAAATTTGCCAACTTAAGATTATTATTTACCTATATGTTTACTCACCCGGGAAGTAAGCTCTTATTTATGGGTGGGGAAATTGCACAATCTGCCGAATGGAATCACGACAAAGGTCTGGACTGGCATTTATTGCAGTACGATCTTCATTCCGGCATTCAAAAAATTGTTCGGGATTTGAACGCCTTGTACAAGGAAGAGAAAGCCTTGTACAAATATGGCTTTGAACATCGCGGATTTAAATGGGTTGACTACGGAGATCGTGAAAACAGTGTCATGATCTATCAGCGTGAAGCGGATGACAAAAGTGATACCATGATAGTGGTCTGTAACTTTACCCCTGCTGTTCGAAACCTTTACAGGGTTGGTGTGCCTTATCGGGGGCAATGGAAAGAAATATTTAATTCAGATGACACCAAATATTCAGGAAGCGGAACGATGAACCTTGGTTTACTAAATACCTCGCCTGTAAAATTTCATGGCAGAGATTACTCAGTTTCCTTGAATTTGCCTCCATTAGGGATCTCGATCCTAAAACTTGAAAAAGAGGTTAGTGAATTTGAATTGACGGGTTGATACATAAAAACGTTTTTATTAAATGAATTTTATTTATTGATAACTTTGCAATACATACCCTATAAATCTGGCGCACTTTACCAATACCTTTCTATACTTAAATAAGACATTGATTGGAAAAATATATTTGTATTCACGGTCACTTCTATCAACCACCTCGAGAAAATGCCTGGCTTGAAGTTATTGAAGTTCAGGATTCAGCGCACCCCTATCACGACTGGAATGAGCGCATAGCCGCAGAATGTTATGGGCCTAATACGGCATCGCGTATTTTGAATAACAAGGGCGTTATCAACAATATCATTAATAATTACTCAAAGATCAGTTTCAACTTTGGGGCAACTTTAATGTCATGGATGGAAACCAACGACCGCGAAACCTATGACTCCATCCTGGAAGCCGACAAACAAAGCATCGAAACATTTGGTGGCCATGGGTCAGCCCTTGCCCAGGTCTACAACCACATCATTATGCCTTTGGCAACTCCGCGTGATAAAGAAACACAAATCATCTGGGGGATCTGGGATTTTTCCTACCGGTTTAAGAGAAGGCCAGAGGGCATGTGGCTTGCCGAGACAGCGGTGGATACGGAGTCGCTCGAATTGTTGGCCAAGCATGGAATCAAGTTTACCATTCTCGCCCCGCGGCAGGCAAAAGCATTCCGAAAAACAGGGGACGACTGGTCGGTTGCCCATACAGGGATTGATACGAGGCGGCCCTATATTTATAATCTTCCTTCCGGTAAAAATATTGTTTTGTTTTTTTATGATGGGGATATCTCACAAGGTGTCGCTTTCGATGGACTGTTAAACGACGGAAGGAAACTTGCTGACCGTTTAATGAATAACTTCACCAAAATAAGCACAGAACCGCAATTGTCGCACATCGCTACCGATGGCGAAACCTATGGCCATCATCATAAACACGGTGATATGGCCTTGGCTTTCTGTCTTGATTTTATTGAAAATGATTCCAAAGTTAAGCTCACCAATTACGCGGAGTTTCTTTCTTTACATCCACCAACTTTTGAAGCCCAAATCCACGAGCACAGTTCCTGGAGTTGTGTACATGGCGTAGAGAGATGGCGAAACGATTGTGGATGCAATACCGGGGGAAAACCTGCGTGGAACCAACGCTGGCGAAAACCTTTGCGCGAAGCTTTAGACTGGTTGCGCGGTGAATTGGAGATCATCTTCGAACGGCAGACTGCTCCTTTATTAAAGGATGCCTGGGCGGCCAGGGATGAATATATCCATGTCATTCTAAGCCGTGATGATGAAACAATTAATAAATTCCTGCGAGACCATTGCAGCCAATCAGTGGACCCCCCTGAAGTTTTGCGTCTTATGGAAGTGCAGCGAAACGCCATGCTCATGTACACGAGCTGCGGTTGGTTTTTTGACGAAGTTTCAGGAATAGAAACTACCCAGATCCTCCAATACGCCTGTCGCGCCATGCAGCTTGTGAGTCAGATCAGCGAAGCAAATTTGGAATTGGAATTCAGAAAACACCTGGAAGATATTCCGAGCAATGTTCCCGCGCTGGGTAATGCCTCTCATGTTTATTCCAAGTTCGTGTTACCCTCGAAGATCAATTTGCAAAGGGTTGGCATGCACTATGCCGTGGCTTCCATATTTGAGGAGGATCTTGAGTCATTCCCGGTATTTAATTATACCACTGCTAATGAAATTTTTATCAGAAAGGAAGCGGGTGAACAAAAATTAGTGCTCGGTGTCACCAAGGTAAAATCGATTGTTACAAGGTCTGAGAAAAAATTTGCCTTTGCTGTCATTTATATGGGCAAGCACAATATTATCGGCAATATATCACTGGATATGGAAGATGATCATTTTGCCAGTATGCAAGTGAGAATGATCGCTGCATTTGAAGAAGCGAGACTGGGAGATGTGATCGGTTTAATGCAAACTTATTTCGGCCCTGAAAAATATACCATTTGGCAATTGTTTCAGGATGAAAAAAGAAAGGTCTTTAACTTCATCACGTATCAAAGTATGCTCGACCTGGAGGATTCGCTCCGGAGGATTTATAATCGCGACTATCCCCTGGTGATGGCCCTTGCCAATAATGGGATACCCATTCCCAATGCTTACAAAACTTCTTTTGAATATATTCTCAACGCCGACCTCATCAAATCTTTCCAAACAGAAAAAATTAATATCAGGTTAGTTGAGCGGGTTATGACCGAATTGGTAAAATGGGATTTGCGTATCGAAGATCCTGGTAAAGTAGAGCGCTTTGCCGGAGAAAGCATTTTCAAGGAATTGAAGCGGATTAATGATGAAGGCGAGAGTCTGAAAAGGATTGAAAGATTAAACAGGTTATTCCCGTTACTCATCAAGTTTAACCTCCGACCAAATCTATATAAAAGCCAAAATCTCTATTTTGAGATATCCAAAGACAACCATGGCAATGAGACCAGGTCTCCGGAGTGGCTGGCCCAATTTACTTTGCTGGGTGAAAACATGGGTGTAAAGGTATAACGGGTTCATTTCGACAACCTAAGTTTCAGTTGACGTGTAATTTGACGAAAGGTTTTACCAACCGAAAAAAATCAAATACATTAGGCTATGAAAAAAAGTGGTTCGAGGCGCAGATTCATTAAGCAAGCTTCGTTTGCTGGCCTGGGAATTGGACTGTCAATGGGTATGGCCACTTCCCTGAGTGCAACCGCAGAGCAAGTTACAGAGGAAACCGAACCGATTATTGATATTCATCAGCATACCCATTACAGCGGACGAACGGATGATCAGTTGCTCACTCATCAACGGTCGATGGGCATTACGAAGACTATCCTACTGCCTGCAGGCCAACCGTTAAACTATGGATCGACTTACTATGGTTTGGCGAACGGGCTCCAGGCGGAAGCGTATGGAAATAAATCCTGCTATGACCTTGCTCAACTATGGTCGCGGGAATTTTTGTTCGCTGCCAATGAAGTTCCGGATTATCCTGAAGGTGTTTCAGAAATAGAAAAATATCTAAAG
>JAYSOP010000619.1:0-2000 GCA_043722905.1 Chryseolinea sp. | reverse complement strand
CTAAAGTGAGGTTGTCCGGTAGTACGGACTTTTTGAAGTAATGGGTAAGCAATATGCCATACCTCAGACCAATGTAAATGTGCATTTTGACCTAAAGCTTCGGGGTGTTTGCCATTTTGACCTAAGCTTGGCCGATAAGCATCATTATAAAACAAAACCATATCTTCTCCCCATAGGATAAGCATCGGAAAAGATGAATTGAGAATAATCCCTAATGTTGTAAGGAGGCTTTGTGGCCAGGAATTTACTGACCCGACTGCTGTTTTTGACCAATCAAATTCCAAAATTCGCTGGCTCATTTCTCCCTTACAGGATACCAGTTGCCTTATTCTTTCATTTGATTTGACGAAAACAGGAGATTCCATTTATAAAGTGAAGTGGTGATTTTATTAAGAAATAGGTTATCCCCGAACTATTTTGCAAAGATATATAAACAGGTTTTGTACCAAAAACAATGTAAATAAATAATCAAAGAAGTTATTTATTACAGCTAGTAATTTTAATTTATTATGAAATTTTTTCGCGCAAAAATCATGCCCGCACCACTACTATTAACTACGCGGTTTTAAAAGTATAATTTGCCAGGGCAAATAAATTATTGAAGGTCCTCGATTATAAATGGATGACCGCCACCAAAAAGTAAAAAACAAAAATGGAAGGGCACAAGTTCTGTTATAGCGTTTCCTTGAGCCACTTAAAAAATTCATTCTGCCACACCATGGCATTCTGAGCCTTCAGCACCCAGTGATTCTCATCGGGTAAATACACGAGCTTGCTTTTAACCCCTCGCAATTGCGCAGCCTGAAAAGCTTCAAGCGATTGACCCGTGGGAACACGAAAATCTTTTCCTCCCTGAATAATCAATATGGGTGTGTTCCACTTTTCCACAAGTGAGCTGGGATCAAAAGCCGTATAGGTCTTTTGCGCCGGGGCATTGCTTTTTTCCCAATAAGGTCCCCCAAAATCCCAATTGACAAACCATAGCTCCTCCGTTGTTCCATACATGCTCTTCATATTAAAAACGCCGTCGTGCGAAATAAATGTCTTAAAACGGTTATTGTGAATACCCGCCAGATAAAACACAGAGTAGCCTCCATAACTCGCACCTACACAACCCAACCGCGCTTTATCAACAAAACTTTCTTTGGCTACTGAATCGATGGACGAGAGATAGTCGTCCATTACTTGGCCTCCCCAGTCCTTGCTGATCTTTTCATTCCAGGCAACCCCGGAACCTGGCATTCCCCGGCGTGCAGGCGCCACAATGATATACCCATTAGCCGCCATCAGCTGAAAATTCCAACGGAATGAATAAAATTGAGTCAGTGCGGACTGCGGGCCTCCCTGACAGTACAATAGGGTAGGATATTTTTTGGTCGGATCAAAATCCGGTGGATAGATAACCCACACCAGCATCTGCTTTCCATCGGTAGTTTTTACATACCGTTTTTCTGTTTTGCTAGCCGGAATTTTTCTGTAAACTTCATCATTCACATGCGTAATCTGTGTGAACTGGCCATTGGAAAGATCAACGGTAAACAATTCAGCAGCATGGTTCATGTCTGTGCGCGATACGACGAGTGAATTTACTACCTGAGCTGAGATGCCTGTCACATCAAAATCTCCCCTTGTAAGTTGTTTGACAACGGGTTTTCTTTTTGTAATTCCCGGGTAATCAACTTCGAATATCTGAATAGTACCGTCCACTGGTGCATTGAAGAATATTTTTTTTCCATCCAGGCTCCAGATAAAACTGTTAACAGTTCCATCCCATTCCTTTGTGAGGTTTATCGTAGTCGATCCATTTCGAACGATGATGTCATTCTTATCCGCTTCATAACCATCCCGCCGCATACTAAGCCATGCGAGGGATCCCTGCGGTGAATAAACAGGATGCGTATCGTATCCCATCATACCTTCCGTAAGGTTTGTCGTTTTTCCCGTCGAAATTTCATAAGCGAATAAGTCGGTATTGGTGCTGAGGGCATAAGCAGTTCCGG
>JAYSOP010000618.1:0-7635 GCA_043722905.1 Chryseolinea sp. | reverse complement strand
ATAAGTCAGCAGGATTGTATTTAAAAACTTTTGCCCGATACAAACCAAAAGAAGACATTGTTATGGCGCCAGTGCTGTGTTCCTGGTTTAAAGCCGATTTTGAGGGCGGAAGCGGAGTGCTTACCATGATGAAAAAGTATAAAATTGTTCCCCCCGAAAAGGATCCGGACATTGACTATCTATCGTATGATTGGACTTTGAAACTTGATAACTATATCACCTTATAAATTCTAAACCAGATTATGAATAACCGTGACCATTATTACCATTCAGAGGATCTAAAAAAATTCAGTCATATCGGCGAGTTCGGAAAAGAACTGGCAGATAAGTTTTTTGCGTATTACGGTGCTGTGTTTGCGGAAGGAGCGTTAACAGCGCGCGAGAAGTCCTTAATTGCGTTAGCGGTAGCCCATACAGTTCAGTGCCCCTATTGTATTGATGCTTATTCAACCGATGCTACAGAAAAGGGCTATAGCGAAAAGCAAATGATGGAAGCGGTGCATGTCGCGGCAGCTATTCGCAGCGGTTCATCACTTGTACATAGTGTACAAATGATGAACAAGGTCAAAGAGATCTCTATGTAATATGATCAAGCAATCACTCTCCTTCAGACAAAATCATTTAGCCTCCTCCAGATATCAGATCGAAATACTGGAAAATCAGGCGACGTTCCCTTTATTTTCTGCTACACTGGAGGACGCTGGTTTAGTACCCATAACGCCTGCACAAATTGATATTTTCCAAATTAATGTTGGAAAGATGTGCAACCAGGTATGCGGGCATTGCCATGTTGATGCAGGACCCGACAGAAAGGAGATCATGACCCGGGGCACCATGCAGCAATGCCTGGATGTTTTGCAGCACCTGGATGTAAAAGTGGTTGATATAACGGGAGGTGCGCCGGAGATGAATCCCGATTTCCGGTGGTTTATTGAAGCGTTAAGCGCACAGGGTAAACACATCATTGTGCGCTGTAATCTGACCATTATTGTCGCCAATAAAAAATTCTATGATCTTCCAGAATTTTACAAAAAACACCGAATAGAGATTGTCTCATCTTTACCTTTTTATAATGCAGAGCGTACCGACAGGCAACGGGGGGAAGGCGTTTTCAAAGATTCGGTTAAGGCGTTGCAAATGTTGAATGAAGTAGGATACGGGAAAGAGCAGTCGGGTCTATTGCTGCATTTGGTATACAACCCCTCGGGCGCATTTCTTCCCTCGAATCAGGAGCAACTTGAAAGGGATTTTAAGAAGGAACTAAAAACCCATTACGACATCTCCTTTAATCATCTGTATTGTATAACCAATATGCCAATAAGCCGGTATCTAGAATATCTCATCAAGAGCGGAAACTATGAGAATTATATGGAGCGGCTGGTATTATCATTTAACCCAACGGCCGCCCTGAACGTCATGTGCCGCAATACCATTTCCATTAGCTGGGACGGCTTTTTATACGATTGCGATTTTAACCAGATGCTGGACCTAAAAGTTCTGGGAGAGGCCAATCATATCAGCCAGTTTAATCTGGAGAAACTTCAGGAAAGGCAAATCATTATTAATCAGCATTGTTACGGCTGTACGGCCGGCACCGGGTCAAGTTGTGGGGGTTCAACAACTGGTTGACGTTGGCTGATGTATGTTCATTAGCGTAATCATACCGACATTAAATGAAGCTTCCAATGTTGGAAAATTGATTGCTTTTCTACAGCAGCAGAGTCAATTCGTTATTGATATCATCATTGCAGACGCAGGAAGCTTTGATGAAACAGTGAAAATCGCGCAAGACGCCGGCGCAAGGGTGGTCTACTCGCCTCTTCAAACGCGAGCGGCCCAAATGAATCTAGGCGCGCAGGTTGCCCGCGGAGACATCCTGTATTTTGTTCATGCAGATGTTATCCCGGCAGAAAGTTTTTGTGAGGATATTTATTCCGCCATTCAATCAGGGTATGAGGCAGGGTGCTACCGATTTTCTTTTGACTCCGCCCATCCACTGCTGAAGGTGAACGCCTATTGCACCCGGTATAACGGAATCATGTGTCGCGGAGGAGACCAGACTTTGTTTATTACCAAAAAACTATTTTTAACGCTGAAAGGGTTCGATGAATATTATACGATCATGGAAGATTACGACCTTATTCGGCGTATTCGCAGCAAAGCTTTATTTCGAATAATACCCAAAGAGGTTATTGTATCAGCCAGGAAATATGAAACCAATGGATGGCTCAGGGTTCAGGTTGCCCATCTAACCGTTTTTGTTCTATATTTTTTAAAAATTCATCCTGATCGCATCAGATTATTCTATCGAAAAGCCCTCCATCAGCGTTGACTACATTAACATTGAAGCAGCAAGGGGTTACAATTCACGGCATGATTTTTTGACTAGGCTATAAAGATGTGATGAAAAAGTTATGGAGAGCAAAAAGGAAATTTTCCGTGAAATTTTATATAGTGCCAATACAAATTGTGTATTAAAAATCAAGCTTAAGCGTAGTAACAGTCTTTTAATTACAGCCGTAGACCGGATATCAAAAAATGAGATAATTTTGAAACCGACATGTCTTTACGGTTATAAAATAAAACAGCAAAAAATTACTTTGTTGGAGATTGATTCAGTGACAAGGTATCATGCTAATTTTTATCATCCCCTGTTTGTGAAATTGAGATACGTTAAAGATAACATAACCGCTTTGCGGCAAAACGTCAAATCATTGAAACCTGAGATTGCCTGATTATATACGGAGTTCCGTTTACTTCCCCAATACTTTTCTTAGCGCTATAACGAGGTCGCGATAACTATTTTGTTTCACGAGAAAGGCCGTATTCAACGACTTATACGTTTCTAAATCGGTCCGGCGTGAAAAAGTGGAGTACATAATTACAGGAATCTGGCGTAATCGCTTATCTTTTTTGATTTCTTTTAAACACATATTCCCGTCAATTTTAGGCATATTGATATCCAGGAAAATGTATTCGGGCAGTTCTATGTCACTGTTGAGAATTTGCAAAGCCTCCTCCGCGCTTTTTGCAGCCAGGCATATGATTCCCGCATCAATATCGCGGACTGCTTCGCAAAAGATCTCGATATCTTCGTTATCATCATCCACATTAAGAATCGTCATAGGAATTATACTGGGGTAGGGCAATTTTATTAAAAACTTTCATCCCGGCAAAATAATAAAAGAGATTTCACTTAATGATGTTCTCTAATTATTCAGCCATTTCAAAAGCAGCTATTTGAAACACTCCTCATTCTTTCTCAGATAATTTCACCGTATAAAAAATGGAGCTTACATCAGGTCCACCATGATAATGTGCCCATGTGGTATGGTTTTTCTTATATGAAGGTCCGTAAATAACGATAATTAGCGGTTTTTTAGTAAACGACCCTTTAATCATCGATGGGTGCCCTGTCGAACAGGGCACCCAATCAAACCTTTAGAGGTTTGACACGAAGAAACCGATCGCCAATCCCGGTAAGCAAATAAAAAGTTTACGCTGGCATTGGCGCTACATCTCTTTTCCCATGAAGTAAGGGTGAACTTTTTCATTTGGTCAGTGGACTTATTTTTAAGAATTTCATTTTGATGGTGAAATTTTTACGTTCCTGCCATGGATCAATTAATATTCTTTGTAGTTTCCTTCCACTAAATCGGCAATTTTAAGAAGGCTGATAACGGGCAACTCACTAGTTTATGAAAAAATACAATGTTGGAATAATTGGCTATGGCTGGGTAGCTACCGCACATATCGCGGCCATTAATTCCAGTCCCTACGCACAGGTTACCGCGATCTATTCCTCGCGGAATTTAAATGATGCTGAACTAAGCCACGAATACGGCTCCAAAATCAAAACTTACACTGATTTGGACACCATGCTAAAAGATAAGAATCTGCATATTATTTCCATTTGCAGCTACCCTTATCAGCATAAGGACCAGGCCGTGGCTGTGGCCACCGCAGGCAAACATATCATCATTGAAAAACCGCTGGCCCTATCCTGGGAAGATTGTCAGGTTATAGAGGCCGCAGTGAAAACGGCAGGTGTTAAATCCTGTGTATGCTTTGAGTGCCGTTATTCCAGTCAGTTTCTCTCCACGAAAGCAGTGATCGATGATGGCCTGCTGGGCGATCTGCATTACGGAGAAATAGATTACTATCACGGACTGGGTCCCTGGTACGGACAATACCGCTGGAATATCAGGAAGGAAGCGGGAGGAAGTTCCTTGCTCACGGCAGGATGCCACGCACTGGATGCGCTTCTGCTATGCATGGGTACCGACGTTTCAGAAGTCACCAGTTACGATACCCGCTCTCGCAGTAAAATTTTTGAACCCTATGAGTATACCACCAGTAGTGTCACCATTTTGAAATTCAGGAGCGGACGCATTGGTAAATGCGCTGCCATTGTTGACTGTCTCCAACCCTATTACTTCCATACGCATCTGTGTGGTAGTGAGGGAAGCCTGCTGGACAATAAATTTCATTCGATGAAACTGGGGACAAATAAATCCGCTTGGAGCACCTTGTCAATGAAAATGCTGGACTCAGGTGATGTGGCAGATCACCCCTACCATACCCAATTCAATAAATTTTTTGAATCACTGGAGCAAGGAATTGAAATGCCACTCACCAGTATGGCCGATGCCATGAAAACGCATCAAGTGGTATTTGCTGCAGATAAGTCAGCCTCCACCGGTAAATCTGTGACTTTGAAAGTGTCATGAAATCCGTCTTCGCGATTGCTGCCCATCCTGATGACATCGAATTCATGATGGCAGGTACCCTTCTATTGTTAAAAAAAGCGGGGTATGAAATCCATTATATGAATATCTCTGCTGGAAATTGCGGGAGTACCCAATACGGCGCTACTGCGATTAGAAAAATAAGGCTAAAGGAAGCGAAGCAGGCCGCGAAGATACTGGGTGCGGAGTTTCATCCCCCGTTCAGCAACGACATGGAAATCATGTACGATCTGAAAACCCTGCGACGGGTTTCGGGACTCGTTCGGGAAGTGAGGCCATCCATTGTGTTAACCCACTCTCCGGCAGACTACATGGAAGATCATATGAACACCTGTCGTTTAGCCGTATCAGCTACCTTCGCGCGAAGCATGCGAAATTTTATTACTTCCCCACCTAAGCCAGCAGAAAATAATGACTGCATTGTCTACCATGCTTTGCCCCATAGCCTCACCGATAACCTGAGGCGAAAGATCATTCCTGGCGCCTTTGTCAACACAGGTTCTGTTTATGAAACAAAACTGCAAGCCTTGAGGGCACACCATAGCCAGCAAGAATGGCTGGATGTAAGCCAGAAACTAAATTCCTACCTGCAAACCATGGATGATATATCAAGGAAAGTAGGAAGCATGTCGCAAAAGTTTGAACATGCGGAAGGATGGCGCAGGCATTTGCATTATGGGTTTGGTGCGGAAGAAGCAGATCCTTTAAAAGAACTGGGAAACAATTATACGATCAACGCAAACTATGAACAGCAACTCGGCAGCGGTTACAATGTCTGAAAAGACGATCGTTTCATTCATTCAATTTCAAAGCCATAGACAGTAAAAATATGCCACGCAAACTCAGCTCCATTGCCCCCGACTGGTGGGATTACACAACCCTCGACAATGACATCATTCACGAAGCCGCACAACTCACGGCGGAAAAAATGATGAAACTTGCACGCCCGGGTTTCAAAGTTATTTTTTATGACACGCTGGAAGATTTCTATCTCGCAGAAGCACTGGAATACATTACAGCCTGGAAACTATCCACTCCAGATAATCCCGTGGGAATTTGCGGACCAATCGGGCCAACGGAACAGCTACCCCTTGTGGCGCGTATAGTCAATGAGTTGGGACTGTCAGTAAAATCCGCTCATTTCTGGGGAATGGATGAGTGGTTCATTAATGGTAAAGAAGCTTCGGCCGATCATCCCCTATCGTTTGAGAAAGCGGACAGAGATCTCTGCTTTAGCCGCATCCGCAAAGAACTGGTGATGCCGGATAAAAATTTACATTTTCCCAAAGCGGATACCGAAAGCTTTCGCAAAACCTGGGAGGGTGTTCGTTGTGCCATTATGCAAGGGGGTCAGGGTGATATCAAACACTGGGCTTTTAATGATCCGCCAAAGCGTGAAAAGGAGTTTAAAGATCATCCTCCGTCCCCGGCCGAATTCCGCAGGCTTGCTACGCGGGTTGTTGATTTGCATCCCATCACCATTGCGCAGAACGCACGTACTTCCGGAGGTGGTAACGTAGCCATGGTTCCCACTAAAGCTATTACCGTGGGACCAATCGAAACCTGGAAGGCTGAAAAAGTTTCTATCTGGCATGCGGGTAAACACGATAACCCCTTCGGACAACGCCTCACAGCCCTGATGATCTCTAAAAATTTTCAGGACACATCTGTTCCGATGTCCCTCCTGGCGGATCACCCGAACGTCCAGTTCAATTACTTCCGTGGAGGCCTGGGTACCTGTGATGTGGAAATGCATTGAGTTAGAAAAGCATCAGGTTAGCTTGCCCCGTAAAAGATGCGTGGGTTTTCTACGTTAGTTGGCGGTATCAGGCGAGAATTCATTATTAGATATTGGCCCTGGGGAAATAATTATGTTCCATTCCTGTGTTGACTGGCATCCATCGAAATATATTTTCTACCAGCCAAAAGCCAACACCCAACGGCCTTTCCTACTATTGATCAGGGGGAATATAGCGTTGTAAAGTACATTTATACTTACAAAATATATTTGTAAAATATACATATATTTTATACCTTTGAAAAAGAATATTCCATGGCCACCTTCACCAGCACTTTACCAGATGATGTGCTAAAGCTTTTGGCAGAAAAGGCGAAAGCGTTAGCGCTTCCAAAAAACAAGCTTATCGAAAACGCTTTGCGTTTGTATTTGGAGCACCTGGAACGGGCTGAATACAAAAGATCCTACTCGCGGGCATCTGCTGATAAAGATGTGTTGCTGATAGCAGAAGAAGGCATGGATGATTATCTCAGGCATTTAGAAAAATGAGACAGGGAGAGATCTGGAATGCAAGCCTGAATCCATCGAAAGGAAGTGAACAGGCCGGGTTCAGACCTGTGGTAATCATCAGTGGTAATTTGCTGAATGAATTTCTGAATGTCGTGATCGTCATTCCCCTCACAACCAAAATCAAAAAGTATAAAGGCAATCCTGTATTAAGCCCTAATAAAATGAACGGTTTAAAAAAGGATTCTGAAATGCTGGTGTTCCATATACGTTCAATTTCTAAAGATCGTTTAGTGGAAAAAAGAGGAGCCATTACCGTGGCGGAAGTCGAATTAACCGTAAAAACGATAAATGATCTTTTAAAATATTAAATTCATGTAAATTTTTGGCCTATTCAATCGAATCGAAACCCAATCACTTCAAGCTCAATCTTTACTACTCCTACCCCGCTGAGTGGGGAGCCGATCAAATGACCATAGTAGATTAAAACAGAACACAAGCCTGAATGGCAACACACGCTCCTGCAAAAAAAACAACCTCGCGGAAAAAAACCCGTCGTCTTCAATTAGAAATACCGTGGTTTAGAAAAGTAATCCGATCCATATGGATTGGTTTTTTTTGTATTCTGATCGGTTTACCAGT
>JAYSOP010000617.1:0-2764 GCA_043722905.1 Chryseolinea sp. | reverse complement strand
GGCCAATTTGAAAGTCCTATATCGAGTGATAACCGCAGGTTTTTTACTATGCTCGGCACGCTCGTCGGCGGGCGCATAGGCATACCGAGATCCGGACTAAGCGCTGCAAAATCCGGGTTAACCATCGCCATTCGCTACAGTGATCAGCGCAAGCAGTTTGGTCCGGAAGGAGCCGCTGAAGTACCCGTTCTGAATTATCGCCAGCATCAGCGACGCCTTATGCCCTTGCTGGCCAAAGCATATGCCCTGCATTTCTCATTGCAATACCTCACCGACCGGTTTCTTCATAGGAAGGAGGAAGATATACAGGAAATAGAAGCCCTGGCTGCAGGACTAAAATCTGTTGCCACCTGGAACACTACCGCCACCCTCCAGGAGTGCCGCGAATGTTGTGGGGGAAAAGGGTATTTATCCGAAAACAGAATTGACCGTCTAAAAAATGATTCGGAGATCTACACAACCTTTGAAGGGGATAACACAGTCCTAATGCAATTAGTCGCGAAAAGCAGGCTAACAGAATTCAAGCAGGAATTCAGTAACATGGACCTTTTCGGGATCTTCAATTACGTTGCCGATCAGGCGAAAACTTCCCTTGTTGAACGCAATCCACTAACTATCCGAAATACAGACCCGCTTCACCTGCTGGATCCTGAATTTCATCTGAACGCTTTTAAATACCGTGAACGAAATATCCTGACTTCCGCCGCAAAGCGCTTAAAAAAACATATCGACAGCGGAATGGATTCTTTTGATGCCTTCAATGTTTGTCAAAATCACCTGGTAGAGGTTAGCTTTGCTTACATCGAACGCATTATTCTTGAACAATTTTTTTCCCAGGTGGAACGAACGGAAGACGTCAGCTGCCAGTCGATCCTGAAAAAACTTTATCAACTATATGCCCTCACTCAAATGGATACACACAAAGGTTGGTACCTGGAAAACGGCTATATGGAAGGTGTTAAAACAAAAGCGATACGAAAAATGGTTGACCAGTTATGCTGGGAGATACGGCAGGATGCCGTTCCATTAGTGGATGCTTTCAGAATACCGGATAGTTGCCTGGGGGCACCCATTGGATTGGGCATTAGGGATTAGGGATTAGTCATTAACTAGTCAGTGGTCAGTGGTCAGTGTGGTCAATGGTCGATTCGATAATCATTGTCATCGGGGGGAAGAATGCCTGCCTGGTGTATTTGAAATGAAACAGTCTAAATATTTTACCTATTATGAAAACAACAATCTTATTTTCATCCCTGCTAATTTTCTTATTGTCTTTTGCGGTACAGGGGCAATCATTGGTGAGTTTGGATAAAAGTCCGCTGGACATTTCTTACTATCCCCATAATTTTGCTCATGACCGGAAGGATGGCCAGAATGCGTTGGTCAGAATAATTTATAGCAGGCCCAACCGAAATGGGCGCCAGTTATTTGGCGGTATCGTCCCCTACGGGAAAGTGTGGAGGACGGGTGCGAATGAGGCTACAGAAATTCAATTTTATTCCGATGCAGTGATAGAAGGCCAGAAGATAAAAAAAGGAACTTATTCTCTTTTTACTATTCCGGAGAAAGATAAATGGATCATTATTCTCAATTCAGATCTCGATTACTGGGGCGCGTACAAGTACAATCAAAAAAATGACGTGTTAAGAATTACCGTACCATCCGAAGAATCCAAAACTGAAGTGGAGAACTTTACGATCCAATTTGCCGGAGAAGAAAAAGAGAAAGCGAGTATGCTGTTGGCATGGGGAAATACGATCATTAAAGTGCCGATTCAATTTTAGGGAATTGGCATCAGATAATATAGGTGAGAAGTGAAAAGCGTTAGGGTATTCACCCACGCTAAAAAATTGATATTAGTCGACTAAACCAATCGCCGGTCTCACTATTAATCACCAAAAAACTCAACGCAACACCGGTTGCAATGCTTTCTGCCAGATCTCGTAGCCCTGGGCGTTCATATGTAACATGTCTGAAAGAAAGAGTTCCTTACGGGGTTGTCCGTCGGCATCGAGCATTTGATCCCATATATTGACAAATGTCGTTTTACGTTTACTTTCCAAAAACTTTTTGACCAGTGCATTTGTCTCCGCCATTTTCGGCATCAGATGCTGCCTGCTGGGACTAGGTTTTATAGAAACAAATACGATCGGTACCCGACGCATTTCTTTACGGATAAGGTTAAACAATTCTTTAAACCTGTCGGCCGCAATTTGTGCTGTAACAGCTTCGCTGACAAGATCATTTTCGCCGCAATAGATCACGATTTGCCTGGGCTTATAAGGAAGTATGATCTCATTCGCGTATTGAATAACATGGGGAAGACTTGAGCCGCCGAATCCCCGGTTAATAATTCGCTTTCCTGGAAAATCCTGCGCAACGTCATGCCACATTCGGAATGAAGAGCTGCCAACAAATAAGATAGATTTGCGCCTGGGGGCATCTATACTGTCCTGCGTTTTGAATTCTTTAATTTCCTTCCCGAAAGGAAGTTCCTGCGCGGTTACGAAAAAACAAATATTAACAAGCAGTAAAGTGAGTATTCTTCTCATATGATTAAACAATAATATTTTTTGCGGCATTTTACATGGAAGAGGATTATTCATACAGCAGTATAATCATATCCTCTCCTGTCATTTTATCATTCGGTTTTTCCCGTAACCCTTTATCTGTATAAGAGGCCTTGAGGGTAAAGTAACCATCCCGAGCTCCCGGCGGGAGTTCCAATTTTACAGAACCTTCCTTTCCAACCATATAATTTACA
>JAYSOP010000616.1:0-2941 GCA_043722905.1 Chryseolinea sp. | reverse complement strand
ATGAGAACCACAGTTCCGTTTTTAAAGAATAATGAACTTGATTACAATAATATTCTGCCGGCTTTACCGGATAATTACACATGGATCATTTATACTCTGATCGTCATTGTAGTAGTGACCGCAGTCTCTAACGGAGCAAACATTACGGATGGAATCGATGGTTTAGCGGCAGGCACTTCAGGTATTATTGGTATCACCATCGCCATATTAGCATACCTTTCGGGCCGCGTCGATTTTAGCTCGTACCTGAATATCATGTACATTCCAAACCTGGCAGAGCTTGTCATTTTTTGTACCGCCTTCGTTGGCGCATGCCTCGGTTTCCTTTGGTACAATACGTATCCTGCCCAGGTGTTTATGGGCGACACGGGAAGTTTAACGCTGGGGGGTGTCATTGCGGTCCTTGCACTCGCCGTGCGAAAAGAACTATTGATCCCGTTACTCTGCGGAATTTTCCTTTTGGAAAGCCTTTCAGTGATTCTTCAGGTAGCATACTTTAAATACACTAAGAAGAAATACGGAGAAGGCAGACGAATATTTTTAATGTCACCCCTGCATCATCATTATCAGAAGAAAAATATGCATGAAGCCAAAATCGTCACCCGCTTTTGGATTGTAGGAATATTGTTGGCGATTTTGACCCTGGCTACTTTAAAATTGCGATGAAAGAAAGGATTGTCATATTAGGCGCAGGTGAAAGCGGGACGGGAGCAGCCCTTCTCGCGAAGGTGAAAGGATTTGACGTTTTTGTTTCTGATCATGGTACGATCAAAGATAAATACAAATCAGAATTGAAACTCAACGAGATTCCTTTTGAGGAGGGGGGACATACGGAAGAAAGGATATTGGATGCCAAATTGATCATTAAAAGCCCTGGCATAGGAGATAAAGTTCCCATTATGCAAAAGGTGGCCGAGTTAAACATACCGGTTCTGGATGAGATTGAATTTGCTTTTCAGTACACAAAAGCAAAGATAATTGCCATAACAGGTACGAATGGTAAAACCACTACTACCTTATTGACCTATCACTTGATGAAAGCGGCAGGCATTCGTGTCGGACTTGCCGGAAATGTGGGATTTAGTATGGCCCGCCAGGTAACCAATGAAAATTTTGACTGGTATGTGCTGGAGGTCAGTAGTTATCAACTTGATGGAACGGAAACTTTTAAACCGGAGATCGGCATTTTGTTGAACATCACCCCTGATCATCTTGACCGGTATGAGTACACCATGCAAAATTATGTGAACTCGAAATTTCAGTTAATTGAAAACATGACGCGTCAGGAGAACTTTATTTATTATGCTGATGATGAAGTGATCACCAAAGAAATAAAAACACGTTCTGTTGTTCCTGATCAAATACAGATTTCGCTGCGACCTGATGCCAGCAGCGCAGTAAAGTATGATGGTGAAAAAATGGTTTTCAATTTCAGGGAAAAATTCAGCATCGCACAATCTGAGACAACGTTGAAAGGGCCCCATAACCTGATCAATACAATGGCGGCAGTCACCGCTGTTAGTTTAGCAGGAGTTGACTTACCCGCTATCAGGGCAGGTCTGAAAACTTTTGTCAATGCCCCTCACCGCCTTGAACCCGTTGGGATTGTCAATGGCGTTGAGTTCATCAACGATTCAAAAGCCACCAACGTAGATTCAGTAGTCTATGCGTTGGGAAGTTATGATAAACCCCTGGTTTGGATAGCGGGAGGAATTGACAAGGGTAATGACTACAATCTTATTAAAGAAGCCGTGAAGAGAAAAGTGCGTGCACTTATTTGTCTCGGAAAAGATAACGAGAAGTTGATAAAAGCTTTTGGCGATACGGTACCAACGATAAAAGAAACCCAAAGCGTTAAGGAGCTGGTTCATCTTGCCTTGCAGTTGGCGAAGGAAGGAGATGTTGTTTTATTATCACCGGCGTGCGCCAGTTTCGATTTATTTAGAAATTATGAAGACCGCGGTGACCAGTTTAGAAATGCTGTTAGAGAACTCAAGGCCGAAGTAGAGGGCGGGTAGGGTACCGGTTGCAGGTTGAAGTTTGAATGAATATAGGGATTAAATAATGGAGCACGGGTGTTTAAAGTCAGGCGAAATTGAGGAGGAATGCAAGGTATCATTCACGACTTACACTGACCACTCACCACTTACGACTGACGTTCACGATAATGATTAGATTAAAAACATGGGCTGATAAAAACCTGCAAGGTGACAGAGTCATCTGGGCCGTGGTTTTTGCGCTTTCTATCGTCAGTGTGATGGTGGTGTATAGCTCCATTGGAACCTTGGCTTATAAACGAATGGAAAGTCCTGAAAGTTATTTGCTCAAACATACCATTACGGTTTTAGTGGGTCTGGCGGCCATGTGGTTTGCGCATAAGGTGGACTACCGCTACTATTCCAGGCTTTCGAAACTGGCCTTGTGGATTTGTATACCATTGCTAATCTACACGTTTACCCATGGAACCACTATTAATGATGCAGCACGATGGATTGCTATCCCGATCGTTGGATCCTTTCAACCATCCGATTTCGCGAGTCTGGCGCTGATCGTAAATCTGGCGAGCATGCTTGCCAAACGCCAGCAACATATTGATGATATCAAGGAATCACTCATTCCTATTTTATTCTGGTGCGGAATGATTTGTGGTCTCATTGCTTTGACAAATATGTCCACCGCCGTTCTGCTTTTGTTAACATGTCTGTTAATCATGTTTATTGGAAGGGTACCCACCCGGTATCTGGCAATGCTCATGTTTGTGGGTATCCTTTTTGGCGCACTGGCTTTTAAGTTTGGCGTACGTGGAGGAACGGTGAAGTCACGTATCGTCGACTATGCAGCTTCCATACAGGGTTTTAAGGAACTTCCTTTTCAAGCGAAGCATGCCCGCATCGCGGTAGCTACCGGGGGGGTTACTGGTAAAGGCCCAGGCAACAGCGAT
>JAYSOP010000615.1:0-3766 GCA_043722905.1 Chryseolinea sp. | reverse complement strand
GACAGGGTAGAAAAGAAATTGGTGAAGGCTGAAGAGTCAGCATTGAAAGATACCAAACATCAGGTGATCATTAAAGAGAACATGAACAGCACTGAGTCGGCTCAGGAAAACACTAAAAGGAAAAAAGCTAATAATTAATTTGGTGCAATAATTAACGCGAAAAAAGTAAAAAAAATCATAGCCACTAGCTATGATTTTTTTTTGGTTGATATTTAAAAATAAAATCTTCGCTTATTTTCGGATATCGGATACGTTATTTTTGCCAGCGCCAACAGCATCACTTTTCTCTACTCTAATGGAGGATGACTTGCAAGGGACTATGGGCGTTTAACTTCAATCAGGTTCAGCATTTTGAGCGTAGCTGTGATGGCGGCTTCCTGCTGATCGAACTCAAAACCGCGGGTTTTGAAGAGACGCCCATCCAGATCCCAGCTGATGATGGTTTCAACAAATGCATCGGTGCGGCCCCCGGGAGGAATAGATATTTTATAATCAGTTAGCTGGGGAAGTTTTTTGCCGAGCTGATCATAAATGGATTTCACCGCTTTCATGAAAGCATCATATTGTCCGTCGCCTGTGGAGGTAGCCTCATAAACTTCCCCGTCAATTTCAATACTAAGCGTGGAGATGGGCTTTAGATTATATACGTGACTGGAGTAATAATTCCGGATCTTGATCTTTTCAGGCAGAAGTTCGCGCCCGAGCACATCCGAGATGATATAGGGTAGATCTTCCGTCGAAATATTTTCTTTTTTATCGCCAAGCTCTACCACACGCTGGGTAACTTTGCGCAATGCTTCGGGATCGAGTTCTATACCAAGTTCTTCAAGATTTTTCTTGATGCTGGCATTACCGGAAGTTTTACCCAACGCGTACTTACGTGTTCGTCCAAAACGTTCCGGAAGCAATTCATTATGGTAAAGGTTTCCTTTATTATCGCCATCTGCGTGTACCCCGCACGTTTGGGTAAATACATGTTCTCCAATTACGGGCTTGTTGTTGGGTACACCGATACCAGAGAAAACTTCAACCAATTTACTGACATTGAAAAGGGTGGTTTCATCCACAGAAAATTCTGCTTTAAGATGATCCTTTAACAAAGCCACAACACTTGAAAGCGGTGCATTGCCTGCTCTTTCCCCCAATCCATTTACAGTAACATGCAGTGCGGAGGCGCCGGCTTTAACACCCGAAAAACAATTGGCAACGGATAGATCATAGTCATTGTGGGCATGAAAATCAAACCTTTTGCCTGGATACCTTTCCACCATTTGCTTTACAAAAACAAAGGTTTCATCCGGATTCAGAACCCCCAGGGTGTCGGGCAACATGAACCTTTCAATGTCCTCATCTTTTAAGGCATCCGTGAGGAAAAATACATACTCGGGGGAGTGTCGCATGCCATTGGACCAATCCTCAAAGTAAACGTTAACTTTAATGCCGCACTTTTTCGCGTATGCCAGATTTCTTTTAATGTCTGTAGCATGTTGCTCAGGGGTTTTTCCTAATTGACCCTGCACATGTTTTAGCGATCCTTTGCAAAGCAGATTGATTACCTTTCCTCCGGCTTTATTAATCCAGTCAAGCGATCGGTTTTCGTCAACAAAACCAAGAATCTCTACGCGTTCGAGGTAACCATTTTCTTTCGCCCACTTAATAATCTTGCTGGCCCCGTCAAACTCACCTTCTGAAATCCGGGCGGACGCAATCTCTACCCGGTCAACCTTAACTTCCTCCAGCAACATCTTGGCAATATTCAGCTTTTCCGTTGCCGTGTATGACACCCCTGACGTTTGCTCCCCGTCTCGCAGGGTAGTATCCATGATTTCTATATACATACTGGTTGTTATTCCATTGCCGCAATCCGAACACCGATTTTAAGCGAAAAATGACGGATTTGGCGAGAATAGGTCTGTTTTAAGGGGCAAATTACAGGAAGTTCCGCGATTGGAGCAAGTTTTTCCGTGGTTTGCAGAAAATGGGGAAGATCGAAATGGGCCTTTCATGACCGATGAGTGAAGTCAAAGGGGAAACAAGCTAACGCCTCGAATAGAAGAAAATCAACAGAGGAACACCATCCTTCCTGATATCCGATTATTCGGTTCGAAGGATCCTTGCAGGATTGATATTGGCACCACGAAATATCTGTAAACTCACCGTGCCCAACGCCAGTAAAACAAGCAAGATGACGGGAACTACAAACAGATCCCATCGCATCCCGATTCGAAATGCGAAGTTTCCCAACCACCAATTGATGCCGTACCATGTTAACGGAATGGCTATGGCGCTCGCAATGAGGACGAGCTTGAAGAATTGCCACGACAACAACGACATAATACTTCCGACCGAAGCACCCAGCACCTTCCGTATCCCGATCTCTTTCAACTTTTGTGAAGTAGTGAAAGAGGCCAGACCCCACAGCCCTAAACAAGCTATAACAATGGCCAGGCCGGCAAATAAACTGAAGATTTTGCCGAATTGTCGTTCGTCTTTATATTGAGTATTAAAAAAATCATCCAGGAAATAGTAATCAAAAGGATTACCGGGGAAAGCTTCTTTGTATTTTTCTTCTACTTTCTTGATGGTTTCATTCACGTGATTACCACTTAAGTGAATAGAGAAATTTCTTCTTGATATCGTATCTGCTTTGAAGAGCCATGCACTGTGTTCAGTCTTCAGAGAACTCCAATGGTAATTTTTTAGGACGCCAAGAATGGCAACCGTGTCATCGCCCAGGATTATTCTTTCTTTTATCGCGTTCTCCGCATCCCCTAACCCAAAGGTTGTAAGTGCAGCTTCGTTTATCAAAACTGACTCCATATCGGATTTTATTTCAGGATTAAACGCCCTTCCCGCCGCCACCGTTATGCCATAGGTTTCAATAAAATCAGGGTCTACCCAAACCACCCTACCGTCTTTGTTTTCTTCAAGTGCTGCCCCGTCCTTCCTCATACTCGTTCCCCAATTATGACCTCCACCAGGAATCGCTCCAGAGGTTGTTACATGGATAACATCCGGAATTTTTTTCAATTCATTTTTAAGGGTAATGAGTCGTTCTTTCGAACCCTTTTGCTCCAACACACTCGGACCATTCACAATTAACATCTGGTCCATGGTAAGCCCTTTATCCTGATCACGCATGTAAAGAATCTGCCGATAGACGGCAAATGTACCTGCAATGAGAACGAGCGAGGAGGCAAACTGAAACACCACAAGCGCTTTGCGAAGCGAAAAACCACCTGACGCGCGGTCCGACTTTCCTTTCAGAACAGCGGTTATATTAAAAGAGGATAATACAAACGCAGGATAAGCACCGGAAACAAATGAACCCGTGATGAATAATCCGAAAAGTATCAACCAAAACCTCGGGTCGGTATAATCAAAGACAAGATCTTTATTTACTATTTCACCCAACACAGGCAGCAACCCCATCGCGATGATGGCGGCAATAACCACACTCAGAAAATTTACCAGAACAGACTCAAAAATAAATTGGAAGATCAACTGACTCTTCAGTGCCCCAATGGCCTTTTTTATACCGACCTCTCTCGCGCGTTCCATTGCACGCGCCGTAGAAAGATTAATGTAGTTTATCCAGGCAATGGCCAGGATGAAAATAGATATGATTATGAAGAAGTAAATTGTACTGGTACTCACTGTTGGACTAGTCTCATATCCCAATCCCGGGTTCAGGTGAATGTTCAGGATAGGTTGAAAACTGAGCACACTTTTGCTGTTGGATTTCGCCTCTTCTTTGCCGCGATAC
>JAYSOP010000614.1:0-1547 GCA_043722905.1 Chryseolinea sp. | reverse complement strand
GCCAAAAATAGTCTGGCCGTAAAGGCTAATCACAATCTCGGGTTTTTATTTGCATTCCAGGCGTTGCCAACGGTCATATTTTTTTCCGCGGTCACTTCCGGACTATACTACCTGGGGATTTTGCAAAAGATCGTTTATGGTTTTGCCTGGATCATGGCGAAAAGTATGCGCCTTTCAGGGGCCGAAAGTTTATCCGCTGCCGCAAACATTTTTCTTGGCCAAACGGAGGCGCCGCTCCTTGTCAAACCCTTCATCGGGAAAATGACTTCATCGGAATTGCATTGCCTGATGACGGGTGGAATGGCAACGATTGCCGGCAGCGTGATGGGGGCTTATATTACTTTTCTTGGTGGCACTGACCCTGAACAGCTTGCCAGGTTCGCCACGTATCTTTTATGTGCCTCAATAATGAACGCACCTGCCGCCATTGTTATGGCCAAAATTTTTCTTCCCGAGATGGAACCTGAGAGGATCGACCGGAACCTCACGGTAAATAAGGAAGCCATCGGTGTGAATATTGTTGATGCCCTGGCCACCGGCGCGGCAGACGGATTAAAACTCGCGCTGAACATCGCTGCGATGCTATTGGCTTTCATTGCCATCATTGCTGCCCTGAATTGGATTTTAATGGAAGGCATAGGATCGTGGACTGGTCTAAATGAATGGGTTAGGATATCCACGAACAATACTTTTAACGGTTTTTCTCTGGAGTATATTTTTGGTCAGATATTCAGGATTATCGCTTTCGCAATGGGAGTCGATTGGGCTGAGACGCTTCAGGTTGGCAGTCTGCTCGGTCAGAAGATGGTGATCAATGAATTTATCGCCTATAGTAGCCTGGCGGAAATGAAATCGGCCGGAATGCTCAGTGATAAATCCATTATCATATCCACTTATGCCTTGTGCGGTTTTGCTAACTTCAGCTCTATTGCCATACAAATCGGCGGTATCGGCGGGATGGCACCAAACCGCCAGGGCGACTTATCCAGATTGGGAGTAAAGGCGTTGCTGGCAGCCTCTCTTGCTACTATGATGTCGGGAACCATCGCAGGTGCATTATTGGGGTAACCGAACCGCATCTCTAAAAACTTTTTCATTTTAACTGATATGAACCGCGACGAGGAAAGGATTATTCATCATTTGTCCCAGTTTGTTTCCGACCATAAAAAGACCTTTGTGGACAAAGTTTTAAACCAACGGACACGTTATGTTACGGTGGTGCTTGAAAATATTTATCAATCGCAGAATGCCAGCGCAGCCGTTAGGACCAGTGAGTGCATGGGTTTGCAGGATGTTCATATTATTGAAAATACGGCGGATTATCACCTGAATATCCGCGTGTTAAAAGGGTCATACAAGTGGATAAACATGGAAAGGTACCGGACAAAGAATATCAACAACACGGAAACCTGTTTTCGTGAATTGCGAAAGAAGGGTTACAGGATCCTGGTGGCCGATCCTTCGGCGGATGGTTTGTCTATTGATGACCTGGATGTTTCCGCCGGAAAGATGGCACTCGTTTTCGGCAACGAGCTGAATGGAGCATC
>JAYSOP010000613.1:0-4797 GCA_043722905.1 Chryseolinea sp. | reverse complement strand
GCAGCCGCTGCGGCACCTGCCTTAGGTCTTTTTGCACCATATTTTGAGCGGCTTTGTGAACGGCCACTTACCCCTGCAGTGTCCAACGCACCACGTATTATGTGATAACGCACTCCAGGTAGATCTTTTACCCGGCCTCCGCGGATTAAAACTATGGAGTGTTCCTGAAGGTTGTGACCTTCTCCAGGAATATAAGCATTGACTTCCTTTCCGTTGGTTAACCGAACCCTGGCCACCTTCCGCATGGCAGAATTTGGCTTTTTAGGCGTTGTAGTGTACACACGGGTACATACCCCCCGGCGTTGAGGGCAAGAATCTAAGGCAGGAGATTTAGACTTAAACGTCATTTTCTTCCGTCCTCTTCTTACAAGTTGTTGAATGGTAGGCATTTATATACTTAATTTATAAACCTGTCAAAATTAGGACTGCAAAGGTATAATAACTAATAAAGGATACAAAGTACTTTATCAAACATTTTGCGGACTTTATCCAGCGGAAAATCGCTCTGACATTAAGCCTCCCCCATAGTACCACCGAAATTCATAGGGAACTTCGGCATGTCATCTGTCCTCTTTATCAAGCCAAAAGATGCTTCATACTTTTCAATATTATCCTTTAATGCCAGTAAAAATCTTTTGGCGTGCTCAGGAGTAATCACGATGCGGGCTTTTACTTTGGCTTTTGGTACCCCTGGCATCAACCTGATAAAATCTATTACAAATTCACTGTTGGAATGGGCTATCATCGCCAGGTTTGAATAGATCCCCTCTGCGATCTCCTCGGTCAATTCAATATTGATCTGATTTTGAGGCGGCTTGTTTTTATTTTCTTCTGACATGTTTTGATGGTCATGGGTCACTATTCATTAATCCGTAAAGAGGAAAAAGTCATTAGTCAACAGGTCTGAATTCCTATTGACTAATGACTTAATGACTAATGACTTTTTAATTAATCCTGAAGTTCCTTTTCTTTCGGTTTAACTTCAGGGGCTGTCAATGCATTGTACTCATCTTTATGGGTAACAATCATATCATTATACTTGCGTTGACCCGTTCCGGCAGGGATTAAATGGCCAACAATTACGTTTTCCTTCATACCCATTAACCAGTCGGTTTTTCCCCTGATCGCTGCCTCGCTTAACACCTTCGTCGTTTCCTGGAAGGATGCTGCAGAAAGCCAGCTTTCTGTTTTCAGAGAGGCCTGAGTGATACCCTGAAGCGTTGGTCTTGAAACCGCAGCCAAGGCATCTCTTACCTCTACCAGTTTTCCGTCTTTTCTTCTGAGGACAGAATTTTCATCCCTGAATTCACGGCCCGTGATGATCTGACCAGGCTTCATCGTTGGTGAGTCACCCGCTTCAACCACTACTTTTTTATCGATCACCGCGTCGTTTTCTTCGCGGAAACCTAACTTGTCTACATATTCTCCTGGCAGGAAGTTCGTATCCCCCGGATCGATGATCTCCACCTTCTGCATCATCTGACTTACAATGGCTTCGATGTGTTTATCATTGATCTTCACACCCTGCAAGCGATATACTTCCTGAATCTCATTTACCAGGTATTCCTGCACTGCGGTCGGGCCTTTGATCAACAAGATATCAGAAGGTGTTATAGAACCATCAGACAGTGGCTGACCTGCTTTAACAAAGTCATTATCCTGAACAAGAATGTGCTTGGATAGTGGCACCAGATAACGCTTCTGTACACCATCACGTGATTCAATAAATATCTCTCGGTTACCACGCTTAATACCACCATAGGTTACCACACCATCAATCTCACTCACAACAGCCGGATTGGATGGATTACGCGCTTCAAATAATTCCGTCACGCGAGGAAGACCACCCGTGATATCGCGTGACTTACCCATGGTACGAGGTATCTTCGCGAGTACCTGACCAGCTTTGATTTTATCTCCCTCATCCACTGCAAGGTGAGCTCCCACAGGGATATTATATCCTTTCGTATCAGTTTTACCTTTTACTACAACAGAAGGATTTTTCGTTTTATCTCTCGTATCCGTAATTACTTTCTCACGATGACCGGTTTGCTCATCAGATTCCTCTTTAAAAGTAACGCCTTCTATAATTGCTTCATACTCGATGACACCATCGAATTCGGAAAGAATTACCGCATTGTAAGGGTCCCAGTTACACATCTCATCGCCCTTCTCAACTTTCTGGCCATCTTTCACCTTCAGGAAGGATCCATAAGGAACGTTATTGGTAATGAGGACTCTTCCTTTTTCTTTATCGACGATCCTGATCTCACCTGTACGACCCATGACAACCTTGACAGGTTTGTTGTCGTTATCGGTGGTTTCAATAATACGGATACTTTCAAACTCAACAACACCAGGGAATTTAGCTTTGATGTTTGCTTCAACAGCGATATTGGAAGCAGTACCCCCCACGTGGAAAGTACGAAGGGTAAGCTGAGTACCAGGTTCACCGATCGACTGCGCGGCAATTACTCCGACAGCTTCACCCGCCTGTACCATGTTTCCGGTTGAAAGATTTCTTCCATAACATTTGGCACAGCCTCCGATTTTGGACTCACAGGTAAGCAATGACCTTATCTCAACTTCTTCAATCGCCGTTTCCTCAATTCTCTTAGCAACCTCATCGGTTACTTCCTCATTGGCATCCACAATCATCTCTTCCGTCAACGGATCGTAAACAGCATGTACGGTTACTCGTCCCAGTATTCTTTCAGACAATGGCTCAACGATATCCTCATTATCTTTCAATGCCGTTACTTTCAGACCGCGAAGCGTTCCGCAATCCTCTTCTGTCACAACAAGATCATGCGCTACGTCCACCAGCCTGCGGGTTAGGTAACCCGCATCTGCCGTTTTCAATGCAGTATCCGCCAAACCTTTACGCGCACCGTGTGTGGAAATAAAATACTCCAACACATCCAGACCTTCCTTAAAATTAGAAAGGATTGGATTTTCAATAATAGATCCCACAGAGCCCGCGAGATTTTTCTGTGGCTTGGCCATCAGACCCCGCATTCCACCTAACTGTCGGATTTGCTCTCTCGATCCGCGTGCACCGGAGTGCATCATCATATAAATAGAGTTGAATCCCTGATTATCTTCTTCCAACTGTTTCATCAGCGTATTGGTCAGGAGCGTATTGGTACGCGTCCAGATATCAATTACCTGATTATACCGTTCGTTATCGGTGATCAGACCCATCATATAATTGTTCCAGACGGAATCAACTTCTTCCTGGGCATTGGCCACCAGTTTTTCCTTTTCAACCGGAACTTTCACATCGTTGAGACCCATTGACAAACCACCTTTATAGGCCATTTGAAAACCCAGGTCTTTGATATCATCTAAAAATTTCGCGGTCTTGGAGAGACCTGCCAGTTTAAAAACATCGGAAATAATAGTTTGTAATTTCTTTTTAGTTAAAAGCTCATCTACGAAACCTACTTCTTCGGGAACATTTTCATTGAAAAGAACACGACCTACCACCGTCTCAATTTGTTTGAAGGTGATTTCACCGGTGTTCTTGTCTCTCACATTCACCCTCACTTTAACGATGGCATGTTTTGAAATTTTTCCTTCGTTGTAGGCCACAATAACCTCTTCAGCGGAATAGAATTTCTTGCCTTCCCCTTTTATGGGCGTTTCAGGTGTGTGCTTTCTTCCTTTTGTCAGATAGTAAAGTCCCAATACCATGTCCTGAGAAGGAACTGTAATGGGTGCACCGTTCGCAGGGTTCAGGATGTTGTGCGACGAAAGCATCAACATAGATGCCTCAAGCACAGCCTCCTGTCCGAGGGGAACGTGAACCGCCATCTGGTCACCGTCAAAGTCAGCGTTAAATGCTGTACACACCAAAGGATGCAACTGAATGGCTTTTCCTTCGATCAGTTTAGGTTGAAAAGCCTGGATACCCAGTCTGTGAAGGGTCGGAGCACGGTTTAAAAGCACAGGATGTCCTTTCAAAACGTTTTCCAAAATATCCCATATCACAGGATCTTTTCTGTCAACGATTTTCTTGGCTGACTTCACTGTCTTTACAATTCCTCTCTCAATAAGCTTTCGGATAATGAACGGCTTGAACAATTCAGCAGCCATGTCTTTTGGAAGACCGCATTCATGAAGTTTCAACTCAGGTCCCACCACGATTACAGAACGACCTGAATAGTCAACACGTTTTCCAAGCAGATTTTGACGGAAACGACCTTGCTTACCTTTAAGCATATCGCTTAAAGATTTCAATGCACGGTTTCCATCGGAGCGAACCGCATTTACTTTTCTGGAGTTGTCGAATAATGAATCGACCGCCTCCTGCAGCATACGCTTTTCATTGCGCAGAATTACTTCGGGAGCTTTAATATCGATCAATCTCTTCAAACGGTTGTTACGGATAATAACACGTCTGTAAAGATCATTTAAATCTGAAGTGGCAAACCGTCCGCCATCCAACGGTACCAATGGGCGCAACTCCGGAGGAATTACGGGAACCATCTTAATAACCATCCACTCTGGCTTGTTTTCAATTCTCGTGCGGGCATCTCGGAAAGCCTCGACTACTTTCAACCGCTTCAAAGCCTCGGCCTTGCGTTGTTGGGAAGTATCGGTGGCCGCCTGGTGCCTCAGATCATAAGACAAGGTGTCGAGCTGGGTTCTTGACAATAACATTTCGAGCGCATCTGCTCCCATCTTGGCAATGAATTTCTTAGGGTCATTGTCGTCGAGGAGTTGATTTTCGCGGGGAAGTTTATCAACGATATCCAGGTACTCTTCTTCAGTAAGAAAATCAAGACGGTTTAT
>JAYSOP010000612.1:0-1682 GCA_043722905.1 Chryseolinea sp. | reverse complement strand
GTCGGGGCGGCCAGATTCGAACTGACGACCTCCTGGTCCCAAACCAGGCGCGATACCGGGCTACGCTACGCCCCGAAAATTTTTATTCAAAACACTCAGCGGAGTTTATCCCGCTTTTTTGCGGGACTACGCCCCGAAAATTCTATTCAAAACATATTAAAATACCCTGTGTATTTTAACGAGGCGCGAAGATATAAAAACATATTCAATCACCAACAATTTTTTGTGATCCCAGCTGGAATCGAACCAGCAACCTGCTGCTTAGAAGGCAGCTGCTCTATCCAATTGAGCTATGAGACCGGCAATAAATTATAAGAACTATGCGGAGAAGGGGGGATTCGAACCCCCGGTACAGAATAACCCGTACGACAGTTTAGCAAACTATTGGTTTAAGCCACTCACCCACCTCTCCTTATCTAAAAAGGAGTGCAAATATAACCTCAGATTAATTGGATTTACCTGATTTGGTTGTTTTTTTTGTTTATCGCTTTCCAAATTTATTAGTGTAGTGTTGAGTGAACGCACCAAACTTGTTTCGATTATCATCAAGTTAGGGTTGGGTGTTTGAAATAGGCGCACTAAATTGTTTTTTAAATTTTGTTAAAATCATCTAATGATATGTTAATCAAGGAATGACGGTTAAGTTTCCTGATGAGCCATTCAATATCAAAGCATTAATCCCATTTACGATTTACTACTCAGTTAACTCGATTACAATCAGAGGCGAAATGATAATAAGAAAACGCTTTTTACTTTTCTTTAGGGGACTTCTTAAAATTCAATTTCCTCTTATCATTTCCCCACGCGAAGCGCGTGGGGGGAAAACAGGCCTGCCAAGCCAACGGCATGGAATGTGGTTAAAAAAAGAAATAATTGAATTTTTAGGTTCTACACGTATTTCTGTGAAATGAGTTTTCGGCAAAGGATAGAAGTCCCGCAAAAGAGCTGGATAAATTCCAAGCCTCCTACAAAATAGCGGGATAAACTCCGCGTTGCGGGGGTTGTGCTGAACCAGGCCACTCGAAACACAAGGAAAGCTTGTAGTATCACAAAAAGCAGGATAAGCTTCTAGCCCGATAGCGTCTCGAATAGGCCGCCAAAAAAATAAGCAGCACGACCGTGTTAATTTATCAGAACCTATCTTGAAAATTTTGAGGAGAGAATCGATAATTTTCCTAATTTTCGGGATTGTATTAAGACTTTTAGCAGAGAATGGCGGTAAAAGAAGTGTTGGAAAAGTATTCCAAAGATCAGATCAAGAAGGCAGCTCAGATTAAGGCTATCTTTTTTGATGTGGATGGCGTGCTTACAGACGGTCGGATAATTTATGATGAAACGGGAAAGGAGATCAAAAACTTCAATGTGAAGGATGGTTATATTATCAGTCATTTAAAGAAAGCGGGTATTCTGGTGGGTATAATTACGGGTCGCGATTCAAAAGTAGTGAGCAACCGTGCTGCAGAATTGAAACTCGATTTTTGTCATCAGGGTATCGTGGATAAGTATTCGGTATTTGAGAAGTTGATTGCTTTTCACAAACTAAAGAAGAAGCATGTTGCGTATATTGGTGATGATATTAATGATCTGGGTGTTTTACGGGCTTGTGGACTGTCTGTTTGCCCTGCCGATGCGTTGGATTATGTTAAAAGTGAAGTAGATATAATTACCAGTAGTAAAGGTGG
>JAYSOP010000611.1:0-3442 GCA_043722905.1 Chryseolinea sp. | reverse complement strand
TAAACTTGGCAACGGGTGAATCAGGGCGCGTAGCCTCGAGAAGTTCAATTTTTACACCTCCGATATCGAAAAAAGATGTTCTTACACCTTCGGAATTTACGTCTTCAATTTTGTAATGTTCCCTTCCCAGGAGCTTTGCAAAGAGTTTGTTCGCCTGATCAATATTCTTAACAGCAATGCCGATATGTTCGAGTTTTTCCATAATTGGTTAGCTTTGTCACTCAAAGAAGAAACTTTTTACCGTATTCAAAAGTTTTAATGAAACTTTCATTGTAATGACTGAAACATTGAGTGATATGCATGTCGAAGCTGCCCGGATACAGGAGGAAATCAAAAATTACCTCGGCCTCCGGTCCTCTGACCTGGTATTTGAATACAATAATCTGGACGGCAAAGTAAAGCTCGACCTCATTACCGTTAATCCCCGCCATAACCAGGCTTTCCTTTTTCACAATGAGACCGGAAATGACAAGGTGGACGCATTGAAGAAAATGCTTACCTACGTACAGAGTTATAAGGAAAAAGAAAACTCATACACCATCCAGTGGGTGATGAAAGGCGGCAAGGAGCTCCATACCTCTTATTTCAAGGCTGGAAACATTATGGACGCCCTTCAGAAGTTGTATTATGGCAGGGATATGAATACTATTACGGTATTCAGCGTGGTGTTGAATCCTATTTCCTGAAAAAACGTTATTATTAAAACTAAGCATATGATCAGCGTAACGGATAAAGCCAAAGACAGGATTTCAGAACTCAGAAAGGAAGAAAACCGCTCTGAGGTGGAGAATATCCGCGTTTCTGTAAAGGGTGGCGGCTGCTCTGGCCTGATGTACGACCTGGGTTTTGACGATAAGATTAACCCGGTGGATCAGGTTTTTGAAGATAAAGGCGTGAAGATCCTGGTGGATAAAAAAAGTCTTTTGTACCTCCTGGGCACTACCCTTGATTTTTCTGACGGGTTAAATGGAAAAGGCTTTCAGTTTATTAATCCGAATGCCTCCCGGACTTGCGGGTGCGGCGAAAGCTTCTCCGTATAAAAGCTTAAAGCAAAAAGCTTAAAGTAGAAAGCAGTTTAGATGGTAGCAATTTAGATGGTAGCAATGCACTTCAGTTCAATAGCAATCGGAGTTGGTAATGCAGTAACTTCCACCGTTGTGCGGCAGGGTTGATTTTTCTTGAAATATTCACCGTAAATTTTATTATAAATCCGAAAGTCATTTTTCATGTTCGTGAGAAAAACGGTTACATCCACCAGGTTCTCCCATCGTGATCCGGAAGCCTCCAGAATCATCCTTACATTTTCAAAGACACTATGACATTGCTGTTCCATGTCATAAGAAATTATTTTCCCCGTGGCATCCAGGGTTACTCCAGGAATTTCTTTTGACCCTCGCTTTCGCGGCCCGACGCCAGAAAGAAATAAAAGTTCACCCACTCTTCTGGCGTGGGGATAGGCACCAACCGGTTCGGGCGCCTCGTCCGCGTGAATGATATCCTTCATAACTCTATTTAATGCCAAACGTTAAACTTCCCTTATGACTTTGCCAGTCTGACCGAGCATCTTTAGAAGGGATCATTTTGATCACGCTCACCATCCAGGCACCAGGATTGCTGATATGGGTCTCGATCATTCCGTTTTGCTCAGTGAAAATGTTTTGAACTGATGTCCGGTTATTGTGACGGTTCCAGACCTTTACTCTCGCACCAAACAATGGTTTTCCTTCATACATTATTTTGAATTGAACGCGATCGCCTACTTTTAACAAATATGGATTTTGCACAGGAATGATCTCAACTGTGAGGCCCACTTCCTTTCGAAAAGTATCGTCGGTTTGTTTACCGACTTGCGTTAGCAGTTTGGCAAAGTGGGTGTATAATTCACTTCCCTTTTTATCTAATGCGTTTGTCTTTTGACGCTGGTAATAAGCGTCATCCAGGGCGGCTTCCTTCAAATAATCATTAAACCGCTCCGGTTCAAGTTCCCGGAATGAACTTTTGGTTTCCATCACGATCAAACAGGTGCCTTGCGTCTGAGGCGGAATTACCAGACCCCCTTCATCCTTTCGCAAATACCGGCGCATTTCTACAAATTTATTTTGCTGGTGAAGGGCAATCTTTTTTAAGCCGCTTTTATTCGCGGCGTCGGTCGTTTCCGACGCCTTCCATGCGTTGCCGTTAAAGTCAACGCCTGTCTTAAAATTGATTTTCAGACTATCCGCAGGAGCGTAAATAACCTGGGATGCTTCAAGCCACAATTCCTGAGCGCAGGCAAAAAAAGTTACCATTGAAAACATCAGAAAAAATAGTAGCCTGCTCATTATCGACAGATTACTTTGAATGCATGATGTCTTCTATCTCGTCCGCCTCAGCAGGAATGTTTTTCATCAGATCTAAAATACCATTGCCTGTGATAACAACATTATTTTCAATACGCACTCCCAACCCTTCTTCGCGGATATAAATTCCAGGTTCGACTGTCCATACCATACCTTCCACTATTTTCTGATACATATTGCCTACATCATGCACATCCAATCCAAGCATGTGAGAAGTTCCATGCATATAATACCTGGCAAACAGAGGTTTGTCAGGGTTTTGATTTTTCACATCCTGCTTATCCAGCACCTTTAGTGAAATCAATTCGTGTTCCGTTATCTTCTGAATTTCTTTGTGATATTCAAAATACAACACCCCGGGCTTAAGAATTTTTAGCGCAGCTTTCTGAATTCTCAGCACGGCGTCGTATACTTCTCGTTGCCGTTTGGAAAATTTACCGTTGACAGGAATGGTTCGTGTGAGGTCTGCGTTATAATTAGCGTATTCTGCGCCCACATCCAGTAGCAATGCATCCCCATCCTGGCATGTTCTATCATTGGCGATATAATGTAAAACACAGGAGTTTGCACCAGAAGCAATGATAGGTTCATAGGCAAAACCTCTTGAACCGCTTTTTATGAACTCATGTACGTATTCTGCCTCAATTTCATACTCCTTAACACCGGGCTTTACAAATTTCAAAACTCGCCGAAAAGCCTTTTCCGTGATATCACAGGCTGTTTGCAACAAATCAATTTCCTCCTTTGATTTTACTGAGCGCAGCCGATGCATGAGTGGTGCCAGTCGCTCATACTGGTGAAGCGGATACTTTTTCTGACACCATGCAATAAACCTCATGTCACGGGAGTCAAGGGATGCGTCCGCCCGATAATGATCATTGGTGTTGAGGTACACGTGTTCAACATTGCCCATCACCATCATGGTGTTGAATAACTTCGGGAATTCTGCAGCCCACAGAACCGTCTGAATACCCGTCGCTTCACGCGCTTGTTCCTTAGTCAGTTTATGTCCTTCCCACAGAGCGATCTGCTCGCTGGTCTCGCGAAGAAACAAAACCTCCCTGTATTTTTCTTCCGGAAAATCGGGGCATAAAACCAGTATG
>JAYSOP010000610.1:0-1909 GCA_043722905.1 Chryseolinea sp. | reverse complement strand
TTTCTGTGTGGATGATATCACCGCTGGAAATCGGTAAAAAATGAAATTTCCAGCCGTCTCTCTTTTATTGAATTTCTGAATGAAATCTCCGGGAATTGGTATGTCAATCAATTCACCGTCACGCTCAACAGTATAATAAGCGTCATTGCCTAACAGCGTTTCTGGTCTGATAAGGTCCTGGAGATATTCATATTCCTTACCATTGATTTTAACAATTTTATCCCCTGTTTTCAATCCAATATCTTCGCCTACTGGCCCAACCTGAAAACCACCGTTTTCGTTAATGGCATCTTTTAGCAAAAAAGTATCACCAAAAGCGAAGGTGATGCCGATAAATATCAGTATCCCCACAACAACATTCACAAAAATTCCGCCCAGCATAACGATCAGTCGTTGCCACGCAGGCTTGGATCTGAATTCCCAGGGCTGGGGAGGAAGTTTCATAGCCTCAGAATCGAGAGATTCATCGATCATACCCGATATCTTTACATAACCACCCAGTGGTATGGCGCTGAGTGCATACTCCGTTTCACCTTTTTTGAACGACCAGATTTTCGGAGGAAATCCGATCGAAAATTGTTCAACGCGCATTCCAAAATACTTGGCTGCTATCAGATGGCCAAACTCATGAACGGCAACCAAAAAAGAAAGACTCAACAAAAGTTGAGCGAGCATTATCATCCAATCCATTTTACCTAATTAAAATTCTTATTTAATAATTTCAAATGCCTTGATCCGCGTTTCCTGGTCTGTTTGAACATAGTCTTCGTAGGACGGATTTTTAATATAATCCATTTTATGCAAGCATTGTTCCACAACCGCAGACATTTCAAGGAAACTTAACCGATCCTTCAAAAATTCTGCGACGGCGACTTCATTCGCAGCGTTTAACACGCAAGGCATATTTCCACCTTTATCCAATGCATCAAACGCCAACGCAAGATTACGAAAAGTTTCCATATCCGGCTTTTCGAAGGTTAAAGAGGGATAATTCACGAAATCGAATCTCGGGAAATCTGACTTTAACCGGTCAGGGTATGCGAGGGCAAACTGGATAGGTAAACGCATATCAGGAAGGCCAAGTTGCGCTTTAATCGAGCCATCCTGAAATTGAACCAGAGAATGAATGATCGATTGCGGATGAATCACGACCTCAACCTGGTCTGCGGTGAGGCCAAACAGCCATTTAGCCTCGATCACTTCAAGACCTTTATTCATCAGGGTAGCCGAATCAATGGTCACTTTCGCTCCCATACTCCAGTTTGGATGTTTAAGGGCCTGATCTTTCGTAACCTTTTCAAGCTCTTTCTGCTTCATCCCGCGAAAGGGGCCTCCAGAGGCGGTAAGAATTATTTTTTCAATCTTATTGTGAAACTCACCCAAAAGGCACTGAAATATCGCCGAATGTTCCGAATCGACCGGATAAATGTTAACCCCTTTTTCGCGTGCGAGCCGGGTAATTAATTCACCCGCAACCACCAGTGTTTCCTTATTGGCCAGGGCAATTGGTTTACCTGCTTCGATAGCCTTTATCGTTGGTTTTAATCCGGAGTATCCCACGAGCGCTGTCAGCACCAGGTCGATGGATTCCATCTGAACGACTGACGCCAAAGCATTTGCACCGGCGTATACTTTAATCTCTTCGTTTGCCAAGCCTTGTTTCAATTCATTGTAATTCGACTCATTGCCGATAACCACTGCATTAGGTTTAAACTTTTTCGCTTGCTCGATTAATAATCCAGTGTTGTTTTGCGCAGTGAGCACTTCTACTTCGAAGACCTCCTGATGTTGCTGGATTACTTCGAGGGCTTGCCTGCCAATAGAGCCGGTCGATCCAAGAATAGCAATGTGTTTTTTCTTTGTCAACGGAATAGGGTTGTCGAGATGCGAACGTAGGGATGTCCTTTCA
>JAYSOP010000609.1:0-5386 GCA_043722905.1 Chryseolinea sp. | reverse complement strand
CTGGAGAAGCTGGGAATCAATCCGTATCCGGCAGAATTATTCGAAGTGAATGCTTCTGCTCTGGATATCGTGGAAAATTTCGATGCTGAAAGTGGCAATTATCAACAAGTTTCCCTGGCTGGCCGGATTATGAGTCGAAGGATCATGGGCTCGGCAGCCTTTGCTGAATTACAGGATGAAAGCGGTCGTATCCAGATATACCTTCGTCGCGATGACCTTTGCCCTGGCGAAGATAAAACCCTCTATAATACGGTATTTAAAAAACTTCTTGATATCGGAGATATCATAGGCATAAAAGGTTTCGGGTTTAAAACTCAGGTCGGGGAAATTTCCATCCATGTTACCACCCTGACCATTCTGGCGAAATCCTTACGACCGCTTCCGGTGGTTAAAGAAACTGTCGATGAGCAAGGCAACGTGGTACGCCATGATGCCTTCACAGATCCTGAACAACGATACCGTCAGCGCTATGTGGACCTGGTGGTCAATCCGCAAGTGCGTGATGCATTTATTAAGCGCACGCAGCTGGTGAATTCCATGCGTGAGTATCTGAATAAAAAAGGATATCTCGAAGTAGAAACGCCTATTCTTCAACCGCTGTACGGAGGGGCGGCCGCAAGGCCGTTTACAACGCATCACAATACACTGGACATGACGTTGTACTTGCGAATAGCCAATGAGTTGTATCTTAAGCGCCTGATCGTGGGCGGGTTTAATGGCGTGTACGAATTCTCCAAAGATTTCCGGAATGAAGGCATGTCGCGTTTTCACAATCCGGAATTCACCCAGATAGAATTGTATGTCGCCTATAAAGATTACTACTGGATGATGGACCTGGTAGAAGAAATGGTCGAAAAAGCCACGATAGATCTTCACGGTACCACCCAGGTAAAGGTGGGTGAAAATATGCTGGATTTTAAGCGCCCCTGGAAACGCTATACGATGTTTGAAGCCATTCAACATTTTACAGGCATTGATATTTCTCAAATGGATGAACAGACTTTGAGAAATACCTGTCGTCAGCTTCATGTCCCGCTGGATGATACCATGGGCAAAGGAAAACTGATTGATCAGATCTTTGGAGAAAAATGTGAGCCCTTGCTCATACAGCCGACATTCATTACCGATTATCCCATTGAAATGTCTCCACTGGCGAAAAAACACCGTAGTAAGCCCGGACTCGTTGAACGTTTCGAAGCGATTTGCAACAGCAAAGAAATCGCCAATAGTTTTTCTGAATTGAATGATCCCATCGATCAGCGTGAAAGATTTGAAGAACAACTGGAACTCGGAAAACGCGGTGATGAGGAGGCCATGACGCTGGATGAAGATTTTTTGCGCGCATTGGAATATGGCATGCCACCAACGGCAGGATTAGGAATTGGTATTGACCGGCTCACCATGATCATGACTAATTCTCCCTCTATCCAGGATGTATTGTTTTTTCCGCAGATGAAACCTGAGAAAGCGTTTGCCGTGGCTCCCGAACTGGAGTTTGCGGAAGCTGGCATACGGGCTGAATTGATTCCCATTCTTCAGAAAATGGGAATCCATTCTATCGCTCAAATGAGAGAGATGAAAGTTTCCAAGCTCTTCAATGACGTGTGTGGTATGCGCAAGAAACTGAAGCTTGAGAATATTCAGAATCCGACGTTGGACGAGGTTGAGGGTTGGGTAAGATAGTTCGGGTTTCACGCCAAAGCCAAAAAAATGCAGAACACAGAGAAATCACAGAGAAATGTTTTTTCTTTTGGGAGGTCTCAGCTGGTTGATACATGATTATGATGAAGTGATCAGGAACATGTGTCAGAGGGTCACAGAGAGACTCGACTAAATTCTATTTACCGGGTGCACGAGTTCAAAGTCGCGCGTCTAAATGCCTCTTTGTCTTTTTTGCGAACCAACGATCATGCAGTCCTTTTAATCTGCATTAGCCAGTTCGGACTGCATGATTGTAATTCCTTTGTAACTCTGTGCCTTCTCTGGTCCTCCGTGTACTGGATTTGAAACTCTATTGAAAAGCACTCCCGTTCCTCGGCACCTCAGAAAACCATATCAAAAACCAACATGAAGCTGACTAAACTATTTTAATTATCTTCCCCCTTCGTCAGACAAACAGAACGCGCTATTGAAAAAACTTTTCACCAATCTTACTTTTTGGGTACTCTTCGCTATCACGGCAGGGGCTTTGCTAGGTCATTTTCGACCTGAAACGGCTATCAGCATGGAGATTCTTGGAAAGGGTTTTATTGAAGTCATAAAAATTTTTATTTACCCGATCATCTTCCTTACCATATCGCTGGGAATCAGTGGTATGAGCAGTTTGCGGAAAGTGGGGAGAGTGGGTGGTAAAGCCATCCTCTACTTTGAGATCGTCACTACCATCGCTTTAATTATCGGCGTCATCGCCGCCTACGTTATTCAACCAGGTTCTGGTATCACAACAGCTGATGTTCAACAAAATGACGTTTCTAAATTCACAAAACAGGCCACCGATTTTAGCTGGGCACAGTTTCTAAAGGATAATCTGACTATTCAGATTTTACTTTTTTCAATTTTTTCCGGCGTCGTCTTGAGCAAACTTCCTATCAGGGATAAAATTATTCGCGTGTTGAGTGTACTCTCAGGCTATGTTTTTAAAGCGTTACATTTCGTGATGTACTTTGCTCCTCTGGGGGCCTTTGGTGGAATGGCTTTTACGATTGGCAAATATGGAATCGACACGCTGCTACCTTTGGCGAAGTTGATGGTTACTGTGTACATGACAATGGGCTTGTTTATTTTTGTTGTCCTGCACTTTATTCTTAGATATTATGATGTAAACCTTTGGCGCTTTTTAAAATATATCCGTCAGGAATTATTGATCGTGCTGGGTACTTCCTCCTCGGAAGCCGGATTGCCTTCTTTGATGGAGAAACTCGAACGCATGGGTTGTTCAAAACCAGTGGTAGGGCTGGTTGTGCCAGCGGGTTATTCGTTTAACCTCGATGGGACGACGATTTATTTATCCATGGCCATCCTTTTTTTGGCCCAGGCTTTTGGCATTGACCTAACCTGGGAAAGTATTTTTACCATCATTGGAATTCTGTTCGTTACCTCTAAAGGCGCTGCGGGTGTTACGGGTAGTGGCTTTGTTGTGCTGGCCTCTACGCTTACGGCAGTAAGGATTATTCCCATTGAGGGTTTAGCATTGCTGTTGGGCGTTGACAGGTTCATGTCTGAAGCACGGGCGCTCACCAACTTTATTGGCAATGGAGTTGCCGCTATCTGGCTTGCCAACAATGAAAAGGAATTTGACCGGGATAAGATGGAGAAAGCTTTTGCGCAGGAAGCAATCCGTTTTCAAGGCAACACTCACTCAAAAACTCCTTGAAAACATCAAGCCCGATCGAACAAGACCGGTAACAGGCCGTTGAATTCTTCAACTCTATTCACCAAGAAATTTGATTGTTTTTGGTGTTTGAGATAGCTACCAGTTTAAATAAATAGTTTACCATTATGCCGGAACATTATACCTTTTCAGCCGATTCTCTTCGGGATTTTTCGACGCGTGTTTTTATTCACTTCGGCTTGACACCGCAGGATGCAGCTCAGGCTGCTGATGTGTTGTCGAAAGCGGATCTGCGGGGTATTGATTCACATGGGGTTGCGCGGCTTCGTACATATGTCGATATGTTTTTGATCGGCAGAATCAATCCCAAACCTAATATCCGGATTGTTCGCGACAAGAAAAGCGTAGCTACAGTAGATGGGGACAGTGGGTTAGGGCTGGTGGTTGGGCCGCGTGCGAATGAGATCGCGATGGAAAAAGCATCTCAATTTGGCTCCGGTTGGGTAAGTGTATGCAATACAAACCACTATGGCATCGCCTCTTATTATTCTTTGAAAGCGCTCGAGCGCGATATGATCGGGTGGTCAATGACTAACACCTCAAGAATTGTTGTGCCACTGTGGGGGGCAGAAAGGAGGCTTGGAACCAACCCTATCGCTATTGCTTTTCCCGGATTTAGAAATCCACCCATTGTCATTGATCTGGCTACCAGCGTGGTTGCGTTCGGTAAAATTGAGATCGCAAGACGGGCCGGAAAAAGTATTCCTGAGGGATGGATAATCGATGCCAATGGGAATGCATCGACTTCACCGGATGACGTGTATGAGGGAGGGGTACTTCCCCTGGGATCTACAAGGGAAATGGGCGCTCATAAGGGATACTGCCTCTCTGCAATGGTGGACATTTTATGTTGTGTTTTGAGTGGCGCCAACTGGGGACCCTTTGCTCCACCATTTGCTTTGTTTGAGGAGGCCCCCAGGGAAAGTGTTGGAAAAGGTATTGGCCATTTCTTCGGCGCTATGGAAATTGATGGCTTCGAAGATGTGGAGGTCTTCAAAAAAAGAATCGATCATTGGATAGAAGTATTCAGGAGTACCAAGCCCGCCCCGGGACATGAAGCGGTGTTGATTCCCGGTGACCCGGAACATGCAGCCGAATTAATACGAACGAAGAATGGCATACCCCTGGTGCAGGCCGTTGTCGATGATCTAAGGGAGGTTTCAAATATCACGAAGGTTTCTTTTGAAGCCGCTGGATAAGCCATTTTGACCTTAGCATCCCCGGTTACCCGGACATTTTTGCTGCTTTTCACACTGGAGAGATTTTTGATTTTCTACTCGCCTCAACAATACTTTTATGGATGCTTTTTCAAAAATGATCATTGAAGCCGTCGACAAAGTCAAGAATGCGGTAGTGAAAATAGATGTCTTTAAAACGGTAAACGGAAAGATCAGGCCGGCCGGGTCAGGATCAGGATTTATCTTTTCGTCCGATGGACTGATCTTTACCAACAGCCACGTTGTGCACGGTGCGGAAAAAATTATGGTCAGCCTTCTCAACGAAAGTGAGATTGAAGCAACGCTGGTCGGCGAGGATCCGGATACGGACATCGCCATCCTCAAGATTTATACGGATGGATATTCCGTCGCCCGGCTAGGCAACGCATCTGACTTGCAGATCGGCCAGTTTGTTATTGCCATCGGCAACCCTTTCGGATATCAGCATACGGTTACCGCCGGAGTAGTAAGCGCTTTGGGAAGATCGCTTCGCACACAATCCGGGAGGTTGGTAGACAATGTCATTCAATCTGACGCGGCATTAAATCCCGGTAATTCCGGTGGACCGATGATCAACACGGATGCTGAAGTAATTGGTGTCAATACCGCGATGATTAATGGCGCACAAGGCTTGAGTTTTTCTGTTGATATTAACACAGCAAAAGAAATCGCTACCCAGCTGCTCAAAGATGGAAAAGTTTTTAAAGCCTATCTGGGCATTGCGCTTCAGGAAGTCTCCGTAAACCAGAAGATCCTTCGGCACTATCACCTCCCCAAT
>JAYSOP010000608.1:0-1541 GCA_043722905.1 Chryseolinea sp. | reverse complement strand
GGCAATCTTGATCTGGCCATTGCCGATTACGATCAGGCCATCAAACTGGATCCGAAAGATCCCTTGAAATATGAAAACCGTGCGCTGGCGAAAAGCGGTAAAGAGGATTTTAAAAGTGCGCTCGAAGATTATACCAAAGCAATTGAACTGAACGATCAGGAACCTGAATCATTTAACCTGCGAGGCGTGGTTAAATATTCCCTCGGTGATCATGACGGCGCGATTGATGATTACTCAAAGGCCATTGCTCTGGACCCAACCAATCCGGTTTATTTTGACAACCGGGCACTCAGCAGAACCGAAAAAGATGACTTCGGTGGTGCTATTGAAGATTATACAGCCTCTATCGAATTATACTCCAATGACCCTGAAACTTATTTTCAGCGGGCTCTTGTAAAGGTGAGCATGAATAATAAATATGACGCCTGCCTTGATTTTAAACGCGCGGAAGAACTGGGCTCTGCCGAAGCCAAAGCTGAAATTAAGAAACATTGCAAATGAATGGTTTGAGTGAGGGGAAAAAAAACGCGATCGTCATATTGAACGGAATTTCTCTCAAAAAGAAAATATTCTATCATGAATATTTACCGGTTATTTCCCAATTTTTTTCGGTGGAAGTCCACGAAACACTCTCTAAGAATGACGCCATAGCTTTGGCCTCAAAGTTTGCAGCCAAACCTGTAGATCTGATCCTTGCCGCAGGGGGAGATGGAACGCTGCATCAGGTGGTCAATGGAATTTTACGCAGAAGAGAAAATGAAAGCAAATTTCCAGTGGTGGGCGTTATACCCATCGGCTCTGGAAACGATTTCTCGAGGGGTTCCGGTATGAAAATCAGTATCGATCAAAACCTAAAAGTACTCACTGCATTCAAACCAAAAAAAATTGATGTTGGCCATATTGAATTTTCTCTGATGCCAGGAGGAGCAGAAAAAGGAGCAACTTACTTTATCAACGTGGCTGACATCGGAATGGGACCAGAAGTAGTGGGCAAAGTGCTCAGTAGCGGAAGACCGTTCGGTAGTGAAGTGGCTTATTACAAGAGTATTCTAGATACTTTCCTGACCTATAAACCTATGGTTGTGAAAGCAACGACGAAGGAGTGGGAATGGGAGGGAAAAATAAGAACCCTGGCAATAGCCAATGGAAAATATTACGGGCATGGATTGTGTATCGCTCCTGATGCCCTGATAGATGACCGGCTATTTTCAGTTTTCATCTGCGGTAATGTTTCGGTTTTAGATTTTATAAGGCACACTGGAACACTTAAGAAAAGTAAGCACATTAATATGGATAAGGTTTGGTACAAAACAACCCAAGCCATTGAAATTGAATCCGAAAATCCATGTCCCATTGAGGGCGATGGTGAAATTTTAGGATGGCTGCCTGCCAAAGTTTCTCTTAGTGACAGGCAATTGGAATTTCTGATTTAATGGGATCAATATAATTGAATGCGAAATAAAGCGGCGAAATCCTTACCCTATGAATGCGAAAATTGAAAGCGCTTTTGTTAAACTCGAGCAACAGCGGAAATACATTTT
>JAYSOP010000607.1:0-5842 GCA_043722905.1 Chryseolinea sp. | reverse complement strand
TTCATCACAGGTAAAAAGTTTGTTATCACTGGTGCCCAGAAGATAGGTGTTATCAATTCGGGAATGGAAGATTACGTTGCCTGTTAGGTTAAGATTAACGTATAAAAGTTTATTATTTTCGACTTTGAAAATAATATTTCTTTCCGTTTGCACATACACTGTCCCGAACAGTTCAAAGATCCCGGTAAATAAACTTTGACCGCTCGCAGAAATGATCAGTTGAGCTTTGGTGTCGCCATTCTTATAATAATAGATTTTACTTTCCGTGAGAAAGTAAACGTGTTCCTTAAAAGCCAAAGTCTGAAAGGCATCCCCTACGGCAGAGTCTGACAAAAACTGAATCTGTTTAAAACCCTTTTTATTCAAACCGATTCTGCCAAAACCTTTTGTCCCGGCCCAAAATATTTCTCCCGCATCATTTCGGTTGAGCGCGTATACTGCTCCCGCACCGGAAATAAGATCCCATTCCCGTCCGTCAAATTCCAGAATGCCTGCCTTTATAGCAAAATACATTACACCATTTTGATCCTGGGCCATGTCAAAACAGACATTATCAAAATTTTGGTCCCCGGGCGCATGATGGGAAAGAAAATAGCTGCCATTCTGGGCCCATATAGGCACAATGCTACTGCAAATCAACAGACAGGTGAGAAGCTTATTCATGATCAGGCTCAACTCAAATTTAAACCCCTTTAGCTGTCAAAAAAAATAAGGTTAAAAGGTCTGCCACAGGATGTAATATTTTTTAGCTTATTCGGCTCCAGTTCACGACATTTTTGCGGGAAGAGTCTATTTGGTTCTTAATTACTCTATGAATGGCCAATTGTAATTCCGGATCTTTTTCAAGAACGGCCATCGCCTCAGCCCTGGCATCTTTCAATATCTCCCCATCCTGTGCCAGGTCGGCAATAAGAAGATCGAGCACCCCACTTTGTTGCGTACCCATCAAATCTCCAGGTCCCCGCAATTTCAAATCCGTTTCGGCGATTTCAAAACCATTATTGGTGCGTGCCATCGTTTCAATGCGCACTTTCGAATCTTTACCAAGTTTATAGTCAGTCATGAGGATGCAAAATGATTGTGCCGCTCCGCGACCCACGCGACCCCGAAGCTGATGCAATTGTGACAGACCAAATCTTTCAGCGTTTTCAATAACCATCACCGACGCATTCGGTACATCCACTCCGACTTCAATCACGGTGGTGGCCACCATAATCTTGGTTTCTCCTTTTACAAATCTCGCCATCTCATAATCTTTAGCCACAGGTTTCATTTTTCCGTGCAAAATGCTTATCGCGATCTCTGGAAAGGCTCTGCAAGCGCTTTCATATCCATCCATCAAATGCTTTAAGTCAACTTTTTCTGATTCTTCGATCAAAGGATATACGATGTAAACCTGTCTGCCAGAAGCCATCTGTTCTCTTAGAAATTGATTTACCTCCAGGCGATGCGCGTCAAATTTATGTATTGTCTTAATCGGTTTACGTCCTGCCGGCAGCTCATCAATAACAGAAACATCAAGGTCGCCGTACAACGTCATAGCTAGGGTACGTGGGATAGGCGTGGCGGTCATCACCAATACATGCGGATAAACGTCTTCATTCTTCTGCCACAATTTGGACCTTTGCGATACACCAAAGCGATGTTGCTCATCTATGATGGCCAACCCGAGCTTTTTAAATTGAACCTCTTCTTCAATGAGCGCATGCGTACCAATGAGAATTTGTAATCCACCCATTTTAAGACCTTCGTGTATTTCCTTTCGCGCCTTTTTTTTGGTCGATCCAGTCAGAAGCGCCGTTGTCACATGCATTTTGACAGCATATTTGCTCAGATTATTGAAATGCTGATGCGCCAGAATTTCAGTCGGAGCCATGAGCGCACATTGTGTATCGCTGCCAACAGCGAGCAGCATACAAATAAACCCAACAATTGTTTTTCCACTACCCACATCACCCTGAAGCAGACGGTTCATTTGTTTTCCTGTTTTTAAGTCTGCGTAAATTTCCTTGATCACTTTTTTTTGCGCTTTCGTAAGGTCGAATGGCAAATGTTCACCATAAAATGCCCGGACAAGGGAGGCATCATTTAATATGATTCCCCTGTATTTCTCTTTTCGGACAAGTTTTAATTTGAGAAGTCTAAGCTGGATATAGAAAAGCTCCTCAAATTTTAATCGCTGTCGGGCCCTATTGAGGATTTCCTGGTTCTGCGGGAAATGAATACTATAAACGGATTCCTTTTTTGAAAGAAACTTCTGGTCGAGAATTAGTTTTTCGGGAAGGGTTTCCCTGATCTTTTCCTGTGAGATGGCGAGCAGATCCTGAATAAATTTGGATAGCGCTTTACTATCAATCCTACGCGAACGAAGCTTTTCACTTAACGGATAAATAGGTTGAAGAGAACCAGATTTTTCAGGTGTGGTGGAGGGGACTTCAATTTCGGGATGAGCGATACTAAAACGGCTACCATATTTGCTTGGTTTGCCAAAGACAACGTACTCAACACCGGGCTTAATTTTGTCTGCAACCCATGAAATGCCCTGAAACCATACCAGTTCCATTTCACCAGTGCCATCAGTGAAATAACAAACCATTCTTCTTTTTGGCCCTGCTCCAATCATTTCTTTTCCGGTAATTTTTCCTTTCAGTTGCACAACAGGCATTTCGGTATGCACCTCCCGGATGGTGTAAAATCGTGTGCGGTCTTCGTATCGAAAGGGATAATGTTGAATAAGATCGCCAAAGGTGAAAATATTCAACTCCTTGTTAAGCAAAGCAGCGCGTAGCGGTCCAACGCCTTTTAAATACTCAATGGGTGTATCGAAAAAACCTGACATAGGGTATGGAAAGGCAATATTCAAAATTTAGTAATAACACTGGCTCGCAAAAAGGTTAAAATGTGTTAAATTGAGGGTCCCTAACGGTTACTATTGTGCAGGTTGATATTATTAAGGTTGTTATAGTATGAAGGTTGACTCCAAAATATTTAAAGGCATTGAGTATATCCTGGTAAGCGAACTACCTCAGGCTCAACGCGAAGAGCTTACCCATTCCATCAATCGGGAGCTTTACATCAAATTATTAATTGACGGAAAAATTATCAGCGGTTGTCTTCAATATAAAGATTACAGCAAATGGTATCTTGAATACTATCAGCCTAACCTCGCTGCTGCCCACGCTATCCGTGAGCAAGTAGTGGTGGTTCCAGAATTGGACATTAAGGGCAATCTTGCGCTGAATAAATTTTAATCCCAGATCCCGCATTCAGGTAAAATTTCCAGGACATTTCCCTCTGGATCATTAAAGTAGAATGAATTTTTACCCCCTGGCCAGGTGATCTCATCAATAATTACTATTCCCTTATTTTCGATTTCATCTTTTGCGTTCGCATAATCCTTCCCAGAAATTTCGAAAGCAAAGTGTTGTTTGCCTCCTCCGAAGTGAGGAGGTGGTGAGGTTTTTAGTCTCGAGTCTTCGGCGTTAAATAAAAGCAGAACTGATTCTCCCACCCTTAGAAATAAATGCTTGCCAGGCATATAGTTGATTACGGGCAGTCCCAATAAGGAATGGTAAAAATTTTTCGCCTTTTCCAGATCATGTATATATAAGCATGTTTCCTTAATTCTATGAAACTCCATAGCACATGGATTTTTTAAGGGAGGCATATCCCTCCCAGATATCTTGTAAGATTTCGGCTGCAGGTTGAATGGAATTTATCACTGCAGAAACCTGGCCGATCTCTAATTCACCATCTTCCAGATCCCCTTCAAAAATACCCCGTTTTGCCCGACGGGTTCCCAAAAGTGCCTGAAGTTTCTCCGGCGAGTCGCCGCGTTGTTCTGCTTCCTGGATTTGCTGAAAAAATCGATTTTTTATCAACCTGACTGGCGTGAGTTGCTTCATGGTTAACATAGTCCCTCCCTCCTTTGAAGTGATTACTCTGTTTTTAAAAAGGTCATGGGCAGAAGATTCCTTGCTGACCGCAAAACGACTTCCTACCTGAACCCCATCTGCACCCAATATTTCCGCTGCCAGCATGCCTCGTCCGTCGGCTATACCTCCAGCCGCAATGACCGGTATTGAAACAAAATCACGTATCATGGGTAATAAAACCATCGTGGTGGTCTCTTCCCGTCCATTGTGCCCGCCCGCCTCAAAACCTTCCGCTACGATAGCATCAACGCCTGCGGATTCTGCTTTTTGAGCAAACTTTACGCTGGATACTACATGCACAACCGTGATTCCTTTTTCTTTCAAGGTCTTCGTCCATGCAGAAGGATTGCCGGCTGATGTAAAGACTATTTTTACCTCTTCCTCTAAAACGACCTGTATGATCTGTTCTATGTCCGGGTATAACAAAGGAATATTTACTCCGAAGGGTTTTGCGGCAGCCGTTTTGCAGGCACGGATATGATGTCGTAGAATTTCGGGATACATTGAACCCGCTCCGATCAAACCCAGACCCCCGGCACGACTTACCGCGGACGCAAGTTTCCATCCACTACACCACACCATACCCGCCTGAATAATTGGATATGATATGTCAAAAAGTTTGGAAATTCGATTTATTTTCACGTTCATTTTACCAAAAACTAAGAAATCGGGATCACTAAAAACTTACTCATTTCTAAAAAATAAATCATCGGTTTATAGCCGCTGATTTTCGGGCAATATAAGTTGTCCACAAAGAATTGATTGAGAAATTGGAGCGCAATGCACTGATTGATAACAAGTTAAAGCATAATAATTACGTAATGTTGATAACTACTCAATTTTGTGGATATCTTTTAGGAAAGAATTTCCGATTTTCCCTGGCGTTTTATAAGTGCCTGAAATTGAGCATTATTATTATAGTACACGCAAAATATTAACCCGAGGTAAACTTATTTCCCCCACGATTTTTTGAACTTGAATACGGAAGAAACGTTTGTGCATTAATGAAAATCTATACTTTCTTTTTCGCCTTCTTATGCACCACCGTTGGTGTCAGCCAGAAACCCCAAACTATAAAACTCCATGATCTTCAAAAAATCATAACCGCTAAATCCGAAAAAATACAGATCATTAATTTTTGGGCGACCTGGTGCGGGCCTTGCGTGAAGGAACTGCCGCTTTTCGAAAAATTGAACGCTGCCGCCCGAAATAACATTCAGGTCACCCTGGTGTCCCTTGACCTGGATCTCGATCCGGACCCTGAAAAAGTTTATAAATTCATCGCGCGAAAAAATATTCGCTCCCAGGTTTTACTATTGGACGAAGCTGACCCTAACTCCTGGATCGATAAGGTGGATAAAGCATGGAACGGGGCTTTGCCTGCCACAATCTTTATCAACCAGAAAACCGGTGAACGGAAATTTATAGGAAAAGAACTTCAAGAAGGCGAACTTGAAAAATACATTGAAGAAATGCAATAAAATATTCTCGCATCGAAAAAATACTAAAATCCCGAATAATATGAAACCTTATGTGACCCTTTCCATGACCCTTTGCCTGATAATAATGCTGGGAACCTCTTCTTATAATGTGGATTATGGCGTAGGCGATATTGTTTCGGATTTTACGTTGAAAAATGTTGACGGAAAAATGGTAGCGCTTTCTGATTATGACAACGGCATCGGTGTAATCATTATTTTTGATTGCAATACCTGTCCCTATTCAAAAGCATACAACGACCGCATCATTGCTTTAAACAAGAAATATGCAACCGTGGGCTTCCCTGTAGTTACCATCAATGCCAACAATGCGGAAAATTCACGGGGAGATTCATTTGATGAAATGGTTGCACTGGCCAAGCGCAAAAATTATGATTTCCCCTATCTGGTAGACGACACCCAGCGTGT
>JAYSOP010000606.1:0-4255 GCA_043722905.1 Chryseolinea sp. | reverse complement strand
CTGATTCTCATGGCGGGAGAAAAGCTCCTTGAGGCAGAGCCCTCAAACAATATAGGAGTATCCATACGGAAAAATAATCATGCGGATTACCCCCCAAATTCCACCAACGCTGAAAAGCCAGATGCGATGGACAACGGTATCATAACAAAACTACAATGGGAGAATGCCGAAAGTTTTGTTGGCAACATCACCATAAAACTAAACCTCAAAGGAAGCCGTAGACTCGATTTTATTCCCGCAGGGAAAACCACTTCGGTCAATCTCACCGGGACATGGAATAATCCAAGTTTTGACGGAGAGTTCTTACCGAATACCCGTGAAGTTACCGAAAAGGGTTTTGCCGCCTCCTGGAAAGTTCTCCATTTCAATCGTCCTTTTTCACAACAATGGACCGAAAACAATCAGGAACTCAGCGGTGCCGATTTTGGCGTGAAGCTTTTAATACCAGTAGATCAGTATCAGAAAAGCATTCGAACCGCCAAGTATGGAATTCTTATTATCTTATTAACTTTCATGGCACTGTTCCTGGTCGAGATCACCCAAAAAATCAGGATACATCCGTTTCAATATATTCTCATTGGTGCCGCATTGACGATTTATTACACGTTGTTATTGAGCTTCTCCGAACATGTGGGCTATAACCTGGCATACATCATTTCATCCCTGGCAACGGTTGGCTTGATCAGCGCCTATTCAACCACATTCCTTAATCATTTTAAACTGGCCGCTTTATTCAGTGCACTTCTATTGGTTTTTTATCTCTTCATTTATATCATCATCCTTCAGCAGGATTTTTCCTTATTGCTGGGTAGCGTCGGACTGTTCGTGATCGTTGGAACCCTGATGTATTTTTCCAGGAAGGTGAGGTGGTACAAAGAAATCCCTCCGGCGCAGGCATAAATAGTATAGCAGTAGGCAATGTGGATTATTCATTGCCTACGCTTTTCCCCTAAAAACTTTTTCCCCTTTTCATGAAACAACGCCTGCATTGTTCCGACTGACTAAAAGACTTAAAAGACAATAATCTAATCCTTCTCCAAAAACGGATATCTATAATCCACTGCCGGAACAAAAGTTTCTTTTATGGTCCGCAAACTCACCCACCGCAGCAAATTTACTTTTGCCCCCGCCTTATCATTCGTTCCGGAACCGCGTGCTCCGCCAAAAGGCTGTTGTCCCACCACCGCGCCGGTGGGCTTATCGTTAATATAAAAGTTGCCCGCGGCATTAGACAGCTTCTTCGTGGCCATTTCAATCGCGAAACGATCTCCCGAGAAGATAGAGCCAGTCAGGGCATAAGGGGACGTACTATCAACAAGCTCCAGGGTTTGCTCAAAGTTTTCGGCGTGATAGACATACACCGTTAACACCGGTCCAAAAACTTCCTCACACATCGTTAACGATAACGGATCTTTTGTAACCACAACAGTGGGATCAATAAAGTATCCTTTAGACTTGTCGTATTTGCCACCGGCGATGATTTCATTCATGCCGTCGTTTCGCACTTTTTCGATGTAACCGGTGATTGAATTGAAGGCGTTTTCATCAATCACTGCATTGAAGAAATTACCAAAATCCTCAGTGCCTCCTATTTTGAAACTCTTAAGGTCTTCCAGCACATATTTTTTTACCTCCTCCCAGAGGTTGCTGGGTAGGTAGCACCTGGAGGCAGCGGAACACTTCTGCCCCTGGTACTCAAACGCGCCGCGCACCATGGCCGTGGCTACTTCCCTGGCATTAGCGCTTTTATGTACCATGATAAAATCTTTTCCGCCGGTTTCGCCAACGATGCGTGGATACGATTTGTAATGGTGAATATTCTGGCCGATCGTTTTCCACATGTTCTGAAACACACCCGTGCTGCCTGTGAAGTGCAGGCCTGCGAAATCACGATGATTGAAAATGACACTACCAACGGTAGGGCCATCCGCATAGACGAGATTGATTACGCCATCCGGTAAGCCCGCCAGCTTAAAGACCTGCATGATAACTTGCGCGGCATAAATTTGCGAATTCGCCGGTTTCCATACCACAGTATTTCCCATAAGGGCCATGCTGCTGGGCAAGTTTCCCGCAATAGCGGTAAAATTAAACGGTGTTAGCGCGAACGTAAATCCTTCCAGCGGCCTGTATTCAATCCGGTTCCATACACCAGGAGATGACTCCGGCTGATCCTGGTAGATCTGTGACATGAAGTACACATTAAAACGCAGAAAGTCTATCAGCTCGCAAGCCGAATCGATTTCCGCCTGATAGGCACTCTTTGATTGGCCTAACATCGTTGCGGCATTGATCTTATAGCGCCACGGCCCTGCCAATAATTCGGCTGCTTTTAAGAAAATACTTGCGCGATGTTCCCAACCCAAATTTACCCAGAGCTCCTTTGCAGCAAGAGAAGCCTGAACGGCTTGCTCAACATGCGATTTGTCTCCTTCGTGATAATAACCCAGAACATGATGATGGTCATGCGGAGGGGAAAGCTTGATTTTTTTTCCTGAACGCACTTCCTCTTCGCCTATGTACATTGGAATATCCAAAACCTGTGAACGTGCTTCTTCCAGCGCCTTCTTTAACAATGTACGCTCCTTGCTTCCAGGTGCATAGTTTAGCACAGGTTCGTTTTTAGGATCGGGGACATGATAAAATCCTTTCGGCATAAGTATTCGGTTATGTATTGCGTGGTTTAAAGGTAATTGAAATCATAATATATTGTGCAGTTCTGAAAGACAACGTATCTCGTGATTCACCGGCGACGAATGCGTTACTCCGGAGGGATTAAAAAATACGGTGTCAATAGAAGCATTGCTGGCGCCTCCCATATCCGTTATCAGATTGTCGCCAATCATAATCACTTCATGACACTGAAGGCCATTAACTGAGAGCGCATAGTCAAATATTTCACGTGAAGGTTTTTTAAAACCGGCACTTTGAGAAGTTACTACATGATCAAAATAATGGGTGATATTACCTGACAAAAGCTTAACAGTCTGAATCTCTTCAAATCCGTTGGTCACAATCGTCAGAGCATAATGCTTTGATAAATAATCCAAAACCTCCTTTGCAAACGGAACAAGGTTTGCTTTTTTTGGACAACCATAAAGGTATTCATGCGAAAGGTCGGCGCACAACTTTTCCTCATAAGCTTGAAAGGGTTCCAGTATTTGTTTGAACCTTTCTTTGCGGATAACGTCATTGTCAATTAATCCGCGGTCGTAAAGCTCCCACAATCGGAAATTGACTGTACTGAAATGCTGATGAAAATCTTCAAACCGAATACCTTTCTCAAGGAGTTTATAGGCGGAGTGCAGTTCGAGAAGGGTTTCCCGTGCGTTACATTCATAGTCCCATAAGGTATGGTCAAGGTCGAAGAATATACATTTGTAGTGGGGGCTTTTTAGGCCGTTTTGCGCCTGTGAAGGCCTTATAGTATCAATGCTCATGAATTCACTTTAATTACTTAAACCCGGTTTCTGCCAGGCTTCCATCTGGACTTTATTTACAGCCAGTTCCCGATTCGAGTACAATGTTTGATACAATTGCTGGTCTTTTTGTAATTGCTGATCCTTTCTTAAAAACTGAAAAATTTGTTTTAAAATTTCATAAACTTCATCCTTTATCTGATAAAAAACCCAATGATTGTTACGGCTGAAGGTAAGAATGCCAGAATTTTTTAAATAAGTAAGGTGACGGGACGTTTTAGTCTGGGTAAAATCGAGTATTTTTTCCAGATCGGAAATGCACATTTCTTCGTTTTCAAAGATGAGGTGCAGGATCCTCAACCGGGATTCATCCGCGCAAGCCTTGAAAATCTGCGAACCGAGGGTCAAATTGAAACTTTTTAGCCGCATTTAGCATCTTATAGTACCGCTCAAAGTTATACATTAGGCTGTCATTGGCCTTGTTTTTATATTTGATACAATTAAATTTGTGTACGTGAAGTTTTTGATGAAAAAATACAATATCGTTTTGGCAGTGCTGGTTGTGGGAGGTATTATGCTCACGCATGAAACCTATGCTCAGCAGCAAAAGCGTATAATCCAGCTTTCCGGGGTCACCATGGACACAGTCAGTGGGCCTGTTCCGTTCGTTAACATCTATGTTCCCCTCGCTGGAAGGGGAGTAAAAACCAATTCTGTTGGTTTTTTTTCGATGCCTGTTCTGGTAGGTGATAGTGTGGTCATCAGTTCCGTAGGATATCAGCGGCAGTTTTATGTCGTACCGGATGCCAAAACAGAATATCTCACCATTATCATCC
>JAYSOP010000605.1:0-8839 GCA_043722905.1 Chryseolinea sp. | reverse complement strand
CAACTTCTCATCATAACTGTTAAGGGTAATCTCTTTAGGCTGCAAGGATGGAACGTTTGCATAGTGTTTGCGAAGTTTTTGCCTGTTTTCCAAAATATTGTGTATACGTGCCCGCAGTTCGCGTAATACAAACGGCTTACCTATATAATCATCCGCACCCGACTCAAGTCCCTTGAGCTTGTCGATGTCCGATTGCCTGGAGGTAAGCAGTATCACCGGGATATGGCAAAGGGTAACATCGGTCTTTATTTTTATGCACAGCTCCACGCCATCCATTTCGGGCATCATAATATCACTGAGGATTAATTGAGGACCTTCTTTTTTTGCTTTGGCCAAAGCTTTTTCACCATTCTTTGCAAGGATGATGTGATATTCGTTTTTTAAACTTTCCTTTAAATACTCACGGAGTTCAGCGTTGTCTTCCACCACAAGGATGGTGTCTTTATCGGATGTCAATGAATGAAGATGCTCGTACTCCGGAAAAACAACGTATTCTTCCGGGAGCTGACGGATGAATGGAACTACAGTGTTCACTTTCTCTTGTTGAAGCGAAACCTGAAAAGGCAATCGCACTATAAAGTTGGAACCTTTACTTATTTTGCTTTCCACTTCAATTGTGCCCCGCATTAGTTCCACTAGCGACTTCACCAAAGAAAGGCCAATCCCAGTGCCTTTTCCGTCCTTACTAAAAGTGTAAAAACGATCGAAGATTTTTTTCTGAAGTTCTTTTGGAATGCCTTTGCCGGTATCTGAGACCGAGAATATAAAATAAACACTGCTTTGTTTGCTTAGTGTTTTAATGCTGACGCGGATGGTGCCGCCCTCTGGCGTAAATTTGAAAGCATTATGGATGAGATTGTAAAATATCTTTTCAAGTTTGTCAACGTCTGCATCCACTACCGTCAGATTTTGAGAAGGTTTATAATCAAGACGAATGGCGTGCTTATCGGCCATGCTTTTAAATGAATCTACTATGTTACCGATAAAGTTATCGATGTTTGCAGGGGAACGATTGACCGAAACCCTTCCTGTTTCGAGCTGCCGGATCTCCAGCAATTGGTTGATCAGCAAAAGCAACCGCTTGCTGTTATAGTTCATTGTCGCGATCAGTCTTTTCATCCAATCGTCTGGCGTATCGGATTCCATCAATTGCTCCAGCGGATTAATGATAAGCGTTAGGGGGGTACGAAATTCGTGCGATATATCGGTAAAATATTGCAGCTCGCGCTCGCGGATTTCCATTATGCGCTCCCTCTCCATTTCCTGTAGCCGCAGATTATTTTTCATCTTCCAACTTTTGACAGCATTGTGGCGAACTACCAGTAGACCGAGTGCAATCATGATACCATAGCCAACAAACGCCCACCAGGTTCGCCAGGGCGGGGGAAGCACTGTAATGGTTAATTGTGCTGGAATTTCATTCCATAGCCCATCGCTATTCGACCCCTTTACTTTAAAAACATAGGTGCCACCACGAATGTTAGTGTAGGTAACGCTTCGTTTATTTTCTATGTTATTCCATGTTTCATCAAATCCTTCGAGGATATAAGCATATTGATTGTTGGCAGGTTGATGATAACTAAGTGATGCAAATTCGATGGTAAATACCGGCTGGTCATAGCGCAATGTGATCTCAGTGGTGTTTGTAATATTCTTTTTCAGTATGCCGCTTTCATCGCCCGGGGTTACCGATTTATTAGATAACTGAAAATCGGTGAAAAGAACAGGTGGCAGATAGGCATTATCAAAAATATTTTCCGGTATAAAGCGAACGAAACCATTGTTACCACCAAAGATCATCTGACCCTCCCTTGTTTTGAAAAACGCACCTTCGTTAAGTTCCTCCAGCGGCAAGCCGGACTGGTAATTATAGTTTTTAAATGCTCTGTTCGATGGATCGAACCGGGTAACGCCATTAATGGAACTGATCCACAACTTTCCGGAGTTATCTTCCAATATGCCAAACGTGGTGTTGTTGATCAATCCGTTTACATTATCAAAAACCAAAAAAGATTTCGATGCCTGATCGAAGCGGCAAATACCCCCTCCCCGGGTTGCAGCCCAAATGTTATTTTTAGAATCCATGAACAAGCCCGCAACGTCATTGCTGGCAAGGCTTGTCGTATCTTCCGCATGGTGTGTGTAATGAGAAAGGATCCCTTTGCTCTCATTGAAAACCAAAATCCCCTGGCCTTGTGTTGCCAACCATAGATTGCCATTGCTTTCCTGGAGCAATCCTTTTACGGACGCCACAGACAACAAAGTAATGAGCGTATCCGAAAATGGGTAGGAAATAAACCGCTCTTTCTTTTTATCAAACTTTATTAGTCCGTGCTTGTTTGTGCCACCCCATAAAAATCCCTTGGCATCATCTATCAAACAATTGATGGTGGCATCTTTTAATGTAGGGCTATCTGAACCGCTCGGATAGTGTGAAATTCTTTTTTTTGACGCATGAAGTTTGTTAAGCCCACCGCGAAAAACACCTATCCATAAATTGTCATCTTTGTCGTTGTATAAAGATTTGATTGTGTTTCCGCTTAATTCATGGGTGGGATATGTGTTAAATTTCTGCAGCTCGCGATTATAATAGTTCAATCCTCCACCCTCGGTGCCAATCCATAAATTGCCTGATTTATCTTCCTCGAAAGCACCCACCACATTGTAGCTAAGGGTACCCGGTTTTTCTGAAATGTGGTGAAAGTATTCAAAGTGTTGGTTATCCTGATCGTAGAAATTCACACCACCAAAATAAGTGCCTATCCACACCGATCCTTTTTTATCGGCACACAAAGCCCATATTGAACTGTGGCTAAGTCCATACGGATCAGACTCGTTGTAATAAACCGGCTCAATTTTTTTATTCCTGGCATTGTAAATTGACAGCCCATTGAATGTGCCTACCCAAATATTTCCTTCTTTATCGGCAGCCAGGGCACGGATAAAATTGTCGGTAATGTGTGCGCCTTCCGGTGAGTTGTTATAAAAATGCTGCACTGCCGAATCCGTATTTAAACACACCAGTCCATTTCCATACGTTCCGATCCAAATGGCTCCATCCTTTCCTTCTGCCATGGCTTCAATCCGCACGGGTGTGTCGTCTTTAAATAATTCGGTGAAATAGTGATTGACTAATTTTCTTTTAAAATCAATTTTATAAACACCGTTTTTGGATGAACCCACCCACAGGTTTTGGTAACGATCCTGAAACAAAGAAAACACCGCATGAAAGTCGACTTCTTTGAGGAATTCAAACTCCTTGAGGTTTGTAGTTGGAATCAATTTTTTGGAATTTTTGTCAAAAAGAAATACACCTGATGAAGTGCCCACCCATAGAGAATTTGTATGATCGATCAATATCGAGCGTATCTCCTGCGGGTTTTTCTCAAGACCTAAATCATAATTGTCAAATATGGATGTACTGTAGTTATAATGGCTCAACCCATTTTGAGTGGCTATCCACAAGTCACCATTTTTATCCTGTGCAATGGCTTCAATTAAATTTCCTCCTATACCGGAGGGTGTTCCATCCTTGCGAAAAACATCAAAGTCATACCCGTTGTAGCGGTTCAACCCATCACGAGTCCCCATCCAGATAAAGCCGTGGCTGTCTTGAAAAATACAGAGTACCGTATTTTGCGATAGCCCCTGACGAACACCAATACGTTCAAACCGAATATTTTGAAAAGCGGGTTGCGCAGTTAATTCAACTGCCGCTTGCATCAACAGAAAAAAGGGCAACCATTTGTACGATGATATCATGGATGTGGTGGCACGGTCATGATAAGAATTAAAATCACGATTCAAACTTCGATTTTTATTTTTCAATTTTATTTTGAACTTTGTGGTGCGCTTTACAATTTATTGAACTTACTTCTTCCCGTTTAAGGGCTTGATGCGTTCCCTGCTGTTCGTATCATTTTAATCTATTAAAGTTAGTTAAACTAATGAAACTTTTTATTGGAAAGTGCTCACAAATCATATTGTGCGCAACCGTCATTGTATTGTTACAATGCACTTCGGCCTATGCTCAAAAAAGAGTTAAGCAGTCGTTAAACGATTCCTGGAAATACTGGAAAGGTGATCCTGCCAAGGCCAGTGGCTCGAACTATCCGGACTCCCTCTGGGCAGTTGTCCAACTTCCGCACACCTGGAACGATAAAGATGTACTTTCCGATGGCGCACGCGGATATTACCGTGGGCCTGGCTGGTACAGAAAGAAAATCCGGTTTAAACCCGAATTCAGTTCACGAAAACACTACCTCTACTTTGAAGGGGCCAATCAGGTAAGCGATGTTTACATCAACGGTAACCACGCAGGACAACACAAAGGAGGTTACACTGCTTTTTGTTTTGACATAACACCCTGGATTAAGTTTGGCGATGACAACGTGGTTGCCGTACGCGTTGATAACAGTCACCATCCTGACATACCTCCTTTGTCTGCCGATTTTACATTTTACGGAGGCATCTATCGCGATGTATTTCTGATCAGCACTTCGCAAATCCATTTTGATATGCTCGATCACGCATCCGGTGGCGTTTATATTGAAACTCCCCAAGTAAGTAAAACCTCGGCATCGGTTAAAATCCGGGCACGTGTTATAAACGAGCTTCCCTCAAATAAGAAAGTGACCATCAAGACTGTGATTAAAAACCGTGACGGTATTGAAGTAAGCTCAGTACTAAAAAAGATTACGATAAATGCCAACGCTTTATCAGAGATTGAACTATTCTGCCAGCTCACTCAAAACATTCAGTTATGGTCGCCTGCATATCCCTATTTGTACAGCACCGAAACCTCCATTATTGAAAATGGAATGGTGGCTGATAACATCACTACATCATTAGGGCTTCGATGGTTTAAATTCGATCCTGAAAAAGGTTTTTATCTTAATGGTGAGCCCTTAAAACTCACAGGGGCAAACCGTCATCAGGATTACCTCGGAAAAGGTAATGCACTGAGTGATGACCAGCATCGCAGAGACCTTGCATTATTGAAAAGCATGGGAGGCAATTTTATACGCCTTGCCCACTATCCGCAAGACCCCGCAGTATTGGATGAGACGGATAAGTTGGGACTTGTTGTGTGGGAAGAAATACCCCTTGTGAATGAGGTGACGATCAGTAAAGGACATCACGAAAATTCTGCCACTATGCTGCGAGAAATGATACGGCAGCACTATAATCATCCGTCCATAGTACTGTGGGGCTACATGAATGAAATATACTGGATGCACCGCTTTTTGCCTGCGGATACCATCGAAGCGCATACGCGCGAAACGCTGGCACTCGCTAAAAACCTGGAAGTGCTAACACGCAAAGAAGACCCCACACGTTACACGGGTATGGCCCTTCACAATTATCCATTGTACCAGCAGACAGGGCTTGATACTATATCGCAAGTGACGGGATGGAATTTATACCACGGCTGGTACTATGATAAATATGAAGACTTCGGAAAATTCCTTGATGATTTTCATACACGCAATCCTCGCCAACCAATCATCATCAGTGAATACGGTGCAGGAGCCGATGAGCGCTTGCACAGCATGACCCCTGAGAAATTTGATTTCACAACAGAAGGCCAGAAACTTTTTTATCAGCAAATCTTTCCCCAGATACTGGCACGGCCCTTCGTAGCCGGATCTTCTATTTGGAACCTGATCGACTTTGGTTCTGAACGCAGGATTGATGCCACGCCTCACATCAACAACAAAGGCATACTGACGGCAGCACGCGAACCCAAAGATGTTTACTTCTATTATCAGGCTGCATTATCCAACAAACCAATTTTAAAAATTGCAGAAACTAATTGGACGTATCGTTCCGGATACGCTTCTAATTCGATCGATAAAGAGGCTCAACAAACTGTTCAGGTGTTCACCAACTTACCCGAAGCAGAACTTTTTATGAATGGCAAATCATTGGGCCGCAAGAAGACAGAAAACTATGAAGTAGTATGGAACACAAATTTTTCAGATGGGGATCATTTGCTTTCCGTAAGAAGTGAACAGAATGGGCAAGTCTATGAAGATTATTTATCCATTACCTTTCACTTGCTTCCCTTCGACCTTAAAAAAAATCCATTCACTGAAATTGCCATCAATGCCGGATGTTCTTATGACTATTACGAACCCGGATCGCGGTTGGCCTGGGTCTATGATAAAAAATACACACCGGGCAGTTGGGGATATATTGGAGGAAAACCACTTTACATCGCCAATAAAATTGGCACCAAGGAAGATATTCTTGGAACAGACGATGATCCCCTGTATCAAACCATGCGAATAGGTGCCCAAGGTTACCGCTTTGATGTTACCGATGGCGAATATGAAATTGAACTTTTATGGGTTGAGCCTTATCCGCAATCAAGACGTTTTGTAGATGGCCATGAATCGCCCCACCACCCGGGAGGCCAGCGCATATTTGATGTAGCCGTTAATGATAAAGTAGTACTCGAATCTTTTGATCTTCTTAAAACATACGGGTACAACAGACCTGTGAGGAAAAAATTTTATGCGGAATGTGCAAATGGTTCCGGCCTTACCATCACCTTTACCCCTGTAAAAGGTGAGGCTACCATAAGTGCATTAAAGGTGAGGAGACTGAAGTAGCGCGGATAAATAGTATGCAACGATTTAATCAATTCCTGATTCTTGCCGTAGTTATTAATCTTCAGGTCAATTACTGCTTAGGCCAAAGTTTTCAGTTTAAAGATTGCTATGCCATTTTGAAAAATGATACGCTGACAATTGGCAATAACAAAATCAGGAATACATTTTCCTGGAATGATGGCAGCCTTGAATTGCTCACTGTAGAGGGCGTCAACATCCAGACAAAAATCTCAGGCTTGAAGCGGGTGCCTGATCTTTTTCTTCCCCATGAGATAAAGGGTACCTCTCCTGAATTTTCCGGAAAAGAAGTAAGACGTTTCCAAACAGAGAATCCTTTCCTCCAAATTGAGATCAAGACAGCCCATAATTCCCTTGGTGTAAAACGTATTTTTGAAATTCATCCCAACATACCCGCCCTTGCCACTTACTATCTTTTTAAAGGAACGTCACTGCATACCTGGGGAGCCGCGACCGAGAATACAAAAGAACTCATCGAAGATGCATCCTTGCTTTCGAAAACACCGGAAGGCCAGGCACGGCTTGGCTCTATTGGTTTGCAGGGCAAGCACTGGAAACTTAGCATCATTTCCTTCAATGATGTGACCGACCGTAATAACACGCTGGTGCAAGAGGGCAATTATGTTTTATACAAACAGCCTTTGCCCATAAAAGGGAATCTATTGTTTGCAGAAAATAAAGCCGATAAAAAATGCTTTTTCATTTTGAAAGAATCCCCCTTGGGGTTCAGTCAGCTTGCCTATCCTGGTTTTGATTTCATCGCTTCCCAGGATCGTATTGATATCACAGGTTTAGGGTTATCGGCATCGGATATAAATGATTCTACATGGGTAAGAAGCTACGGATTTGTAATAGGGGTATCCTCCGCCAATCGTGTAGATCAGCTTATGGCCTTACATGAATATCAAAAAACATGGCGTATGGTGCGCACCAATCGCGATCAGATGATCCTGATGAACACCTGGGGAGACCGCGGGCAGGATTCACGAATAAACGAAACGTTTGTACTAAAAGAACTTGAACTGGCCAGTAAGTTGGGCATCACCCATCTGCAACTGGATGATGGATGGCAAGCAGGGATTTCAAAAAACTCTGCACGTAAAGGAAAGGTTTGGGACAGTTGGACATTAGAAGACTGGAAGCCTCATCCTGACCGGTTTCCGAACGGCCTTGATCCTGTTGTGGCAAAAGCAAAATCCCTTAACATGGAAATAGGCTTATGGTTCAACCCGGGAAAAAACAATCAATACCGAACCTGGCAACGGGATGCTGATATCCTTACTGATTTTTACAAACGATATGGCATACGCACATTTAAAATTGATGGTGTAGAACTCAATGAAAAAATGGCGGAAGAAAACCTAAGAAAGCTATTGGATAAAGTAATGACGGATACAGACGGGGCTGTCGTTTTTAATCTGGATGTAACTGCGGGCACACGGCCTGGATATTTCTATTTTACTGAATTTGGGAACGTGTTCCTGGAAAACCGCTACACCGATTGGAGCAATTACTATCCGCATTGGACGTTGCGCAATCTATGGATGCTTTCCAGGTATATACCTGCCGAAAGGTTTCAAATTGAATTTCTGAACAAATGGCGCAATACCACTAAATATCCAGATGGCGACTACCTCGCTCCGGGCAAAATCCCGTTTGACTATCTGGTCGCCATTACATTGATGGCGCAACCGTTGGCCTGGTTGGAAGCTGGCAACCTTCCAGCGGAAGCATTTTCTGTTCAGTCTCTTTTAAAAAAATACAAAGACATTCAGCATGAAATGCATCAAGGCATCATTTTACCTATCGGTGAAGAACCAGATGGGCATAGCTGGACAGGATTTCAATCCATTCATGGCACCAAGGGATACCTCATAGTGTTTAGGGAATTTTCGGAATCTTATAAAAAATCAGTAAGCACTTTTTTTTCAGAAGGAACCAAGGTCAGTTTCAAACCACTACTGGGGTCAGGCAAAAGTTTTAAAGCCGTAGCCGATTCGGATGGCAGGATATTATTTTCATTGCCGCATTCGAATTCTTTTTGTTTGTATGAATATGAAAGTGTGGTGGCTTTCGAACGATAGGCCAGATAGCTTAACTATCTTTAGGGGGGTTCTATAATTTAACTATTTAATAGTCAAATAATTATGTCCATATTTGAGGCATGAGCAAACAGAAAAAAATGAGTAAGCACCAACAGTATA
>JAYSOP010000604.1:0-1875 GCA_043722905.1 Chryseolinea sp. | reverse complement strand
ATGAGCATTGGAAATCCACTAGCTAAAGCTAGTGGCAATTAATCAGTAGCAAATCTGGTAGCAATCGATCAATTGGAAGAAGAAATTTTGCCTCGCTATAAGAAAATCTCTTCTTGCAGGGCTGCTTCTGGTTGAATTTATGAAAATTAATGGCAACTAAATATACCTCTGAGAATTGAGTCTCCCATTTGCCACTAGCTTTAGCAATCCCTTATTTGCCACTAGCTTTAGCTAGTGGGTGAAATAAAAGTAACTAATCCGGGCTTTAGCCCAAAAAGTTCTCAGAGATTTTTGGATCATAAAAATAAACTGTGTAAGGAAAAATTTGATGGCAGAGGAGTTTTTGCTATCCAAAAGCTTTATAATTAGGCGCCGGAAAAACCTTATTTTGAAGTGTAGAAATAGTTTGGTAGATTTTAAACTTAACCAACCCACTTTAATTCTATGAAAAGGTTATCGATTATCTCATGGCTTGTTTATGCTGTCTTTGTCGCCGGCGCTGCAGCGGCACAGCCGATGGAGCAGTTTGTAAAGGTCATCGTAGCCCCCGACCGGGACAATTGGACGTATAAGTCCGGTGAAAAAGTTACCTTTTCTGTGTCCGTATTGCAAAGCGGAAACCTGGTAAAAAATGCGAAAATCCGGTATGAGATTGGACCTGAGAAAATTGAACCTTTTACAAAAGATTCTACTGTTTTAGCAACGGGAGAAACTTTACTTGACGGTGGTACGCTGAAAACAGGCGGCTTCCTTCGCTGTGTTGTGGTTGCTGACGTGGAAGGGAAGAAATACAGGGGATTGGCGACGGCAGGTTTTGACCCTGCAACCATCACCCCTACCGTTGAAAACCCTGCGGACTTCACACGTTTCTGGGATGAAGCAAAAGCAGAAGCTGCCAAAATTCCCATCGATGCAGAAATGACGTTACTTCCGGAAAGATGTACTGAAAAAGTGAACGTTTATCATGTCAGCTTGCAGAATTTCAGAAACCGGTCGAGGATGTACGGAATACTTTGTGTACCGAAGAAAGAGGGTAAATATCCGGCTCTACTGAAAGTGCCCGGTGCAGGTGTCAGGCCTTATAGTGGTGATATCGCTCTTGCTGAAAAAGGGATTATTACCTTTGAAATTGGCATCCATGGTATTCCGGTAACGCTTGATCCTGAATTCTACACGGATCTTGGAAGCGGTGCTTTGTCAGGTTATCACAATTTTAATCTTGACAGCCGCGACCGCTACTATTTTAAGAGAGTATATCTGGGATGTGTTCGCGCCAATGATTTTCTGGTAAGCCTCCCCCAGTTTGATGGGGTCAACCTTGGGGTTACCGGAGGCAGTCAGGGCGGCGCACTATCGATCATCACCGCGGGCCTTGATCCCAGAGTAAAATTTCTTGCCGCATATTATCCGGCATTGAGTGATATCACCGGATATCTGAAAGGAAGAGCCGGCGGATGGCCGCATATTTTTGATAAAATTAATTTACCCTATAACAACACAAAAGAAAAACTGGAGACCATCAAGTATTATGATGTGGTCAATTTTTCCAGGCTCGTCAAAGTTCCTGGTTTTTATTCCTGGGGATTTAATGATGAAACCTGTCCGCCAACTTCTATGTACGCTGCTTACAACCTCATTAAGGCGCCAAAAGAATTATACCTGGCGCTTGAGACCGGACATTGGACGTATCCCGAGCAACGGGAAAAATGCAATTCGTGGCTCGAACAAAAACTGATCGCTAAAAAATGAGCCTGGCCGACATCGGTTTACAATTTCTTCCATACAATAATCATCCAACATGGCCGAAGTGATCCCCACACAGCGTTTGTTTTCCCTCGATGCCCTCAGGGGTTTTGATATGTTCTGGATAATGGG
>JAYSOP010000603.1:0-5362 GCA_043722905.1 Chryseolinea sp. | reverse complement strand
TAGAGAAATCAGTTTCATCTGTTGAATACAATAATTCATTGAAGACGTTGGTGTCCGGAGACCAGTTTCCCATCAGGCGGTGGGCAATGATGTTCTCTTTAACGTCCGCATATTTTGCCAGCGCTTTCACCATGAGTTGCTGTGATACGCCGATACGGAAACCGCCCGTGATCAGTTTATTAAAAACAAAACGTTCGGACTCTGATAACCGTTGCCACGCCCAGAGGATCTGAGTTTTTTTGTCCGCCACATCTTTATTCTGCAGTTCCTGAATAAAATTCATCCAGTAAGTGAGGGTAAAATCAGATGCCTCATATTCAGATGGCAGCACAAGGGTTATGGTTTCCGACAAGTCGCCTACCACATGATAGGATTCCTCGAATAACCATGCTGGTAACTTTGATAATTCATTTGCCCATTGAGCCAGGTAAGAAGCGTTGACCGTTCGCTTCGGGCGGCGGTGAGATAGCAGGGCCACAGCCCACAGTTTATCCTGATCGGTGGCTTTTTGGAAATACTCGATCAGCGCTTTGATCTTGCCAAGGGTCTTGGTGGTTTGGTCGAGTTCGGTGAAGAGTTTAGTGAAATACTTCATGGTGTAAATAAATCCAATTACCCAGAGAAAGAAATCCAATTACATAGAGACAACGCCATCTCCCTTCGAAATCTAATTACACAGAGAGCACGGAGGAGCACAAAGGTTCACAGAGAAAATATATTAATCCTGCTATCAATCTCTCTCTGCTTTAATAAAAAGACTTCCATTGCATAGAAAACAAAATAATATGACATAAATATCTTTGAAACTCTGTGCCTTCTCTGTGTCATCTGTGTTATTGGATTTCATTATCCTCAGCCACACTCGCCGTCTCAGCCATCTCACCCAACTCCCCTTCGTATTTCGTCTTTACCTCATGCGCTTCAATTCCCTGTGTGTTGAGCCAGTGGGCAAAAATTTCGGAATATCCGTGGGTGACAAATACTTTTTCGGCGCCGGTTTCGCGGATGGCGATGTTGAGGTCATTCCAATCTGCGTGATCAGAAAGAACAAATCCCCGATCGGCGCCTCGCCTTCTTCGGGTTCCCCGAAGCTTCATCCATCCGGAAGCAACGCCTAACGAATAGGGCAGAAATCTTCGCACCCACGGAGAGCCTACTGCTGACGGCGGACAAATAACCAACGCTCCCTTCAGATCTTCCCTGGAAATTTTATCGCTTACACGGGGTGCCGGGGGAAGATCCAAACCCTGTGACCGCATGACCTCATTGATGGAATCAACTGCCCCATGCGTAAAGATGTTTCCGATCGAATGATTCACATTCTTTAAAATGCGTTGGCTTTTTCCTAACGTATACCCCGTAATAACGGAAGCTTTTCCCTCAGACTTGTTTTTTGCCCACCATTGATTGATGTCATCAAAGACTTCCTGCTGACTTTTCCATTTATAAATCGGCAAGCCAAAAGTCGACTCGGTAATAAATGCCTGGCATGGTATAGGTTCAAATGGTGTGGAAATACCATCCTCCTGTAGTTTATAATCACCGGAAAAAACCCACACTTCACCCCGGAACTCCACACGGATCTGAGCAGAGCCGGGAATATGACCTGCAGGATGAAAGGAAAAATTCACTCCATTGATTGGCAAAACCTCCCCGTAAGGTAAAGTCTGAATATTATTGGAAAGATAAAGCCGGTGTTTAATGACAGGCATGGCGCCCGTTGTACAGAGATAATGTTGGTGTCCCGGGTAAGCATGATCTGAATGGCCATGGCTGATAATGGCTTTTTCCACGGGCTTCCAGGGATCAAGGTAAACCCCCGCCTGGGCACAATAAATTCCCTTGTCTGTAAACTGAAGTAAATCTCCCATGGCAATCCTGGTAGTTGTCAACTGATGTAAATCATACAATATTTATTCCTACACACTGCGAACCAGGCGAATAATCCAGAAATCAAAACCAGCCACTGCACCAAACATCCACATCACCTTCGACGATCCACCTCGTATGGGAATCACTGTTGTCCGGGGAAAAACAAAGTCGATAATAAAATGACCATTACCCGACTTAATCAACTTTTCTCTAATGTTATGAGAGGAAGACCGTTTTCTAAAATCCTCGTGCAACTGAAATCCCGTAGGGATGGCCTTATGGTAGACATGAGGACTGGAGTAAATTCAAATCCCGTAGGGATGACCTTATGATTTGAGAGCACTGAGTGGTTCGACAATGCAACGACAAAATAAAGAGGGACTTGTTTCCAGGGATGAGAAATTGTTTTGCCTACCATAAGTTCGTTCCCACGGGATTTAATTAAATGTAAAGGAAACCTTTCCCGGAACGACCTCGTATGGGGATAAACTAGTTGCAGCGATGCTTGCGCAGAAATCAGAATTATTCGCAGTGGGAAAGAGTCGGTAAAATATTAATTAACAAAAGTGAGAAAAAAGCAAATTATTGATGCTTCACTTTAATTGCCTCCGGTATGTTGCAACCATTTTTCCTGATTGAGTAAGCCAGATGAAAAAATTTCCAGCCGTCAGATCCCTTGTAGGCATGAAACGCATCCGCACCACAATGACTAAAATTTTTCTTGCCCCGGTAGAAGGCGTAATCACACCACACCTGGGCAAAGTCACCATCCTTCTGGATTTTGATATCCCAGATCTCTTCGAACCAGATTTCATCGTGCGGGGTACCAACAGCGTTCAGAAAGTCCTTCAGGGCGTTGGGAGTTTGACGGACAACTGATTCACTGTTTTCAGGCAAGGCTTTGGAAACCGTTACCATGGTTGCGTTTTTTGTGAAAGTGCTGCTTACCATGGCGCTATCACCAAGTTCCATTCCACGGAAAAGTTTTGCAAGCAATTCTTTAATTCCTTTTTCATCCGTGGATGACTGGCCTAATACAGGCGCACAACATCCTAAAAGGATCATCCCTAAAATCACGGTAAATCTTATCATAAGTTTTTTTTGGAAATAGCCAGATTGACCTGGGGTCAAAGTCTACAATGGAGGATTAAGCAATTTTTACTAAATAATCAGAAATATCCTTAATTTTAATATCCCACTAGAATAAATATATGATCAAAACGTTGTTTTTCAGCCTGATTTTCACTATATTATTATTTACTCCGCTTTTCTCTCAGAAATCAGATAGCCTGGAAACCCTTCTGGACACAGCCCAGGGTGATCAGAAAGTCAAAACCCTCAACGAACTTTTTCGCGCCCATCTATTATCCGATCCGGTTAAGGCACTTACCTATACGCGTGAGGCCCTTGCCCTGGCAACGGAAATTGACGACAAACGCGGAATGGCCGCATCCTTTAACAATTTAGGTGTGGCCTACCGCAACCAGGGTGCGCTTGACAAGGCACTGGAGTATTATATCACCTCCATGAAAATCTATGACTCCCTCCAAAATGATGAGGGCGTAGCTACCACTAAAAATAACATTGCCAATATCTATTCGATCAAGCAGGATTACGGTCAGGCTATGCGCTACCTGGAAGAGTCATACACGCTTTTCAAAAAGCTCGGCGACCCATTCAGGATCATCGGATCCATGAATAATTTAGGTAACCTTTATAATGACATTAATCTGAATGATAAGGCCCTCCAATACTATACGGAAGCTTATAACCTCAGTGAAAAAAACGGCTCAAAATTCGGAGACCCCATGAACAATATGGGAAATATTTACTTTAATCAGGGCAACTATCAGGTGGCCATTGAACACTACCAGAAAGCGCTGGATATTGAAAGAGAAAACAACAACAGGCTCGGAATTCTGAATACGGTTACTAATATGGGGATCACTTATACGAAAGCCAGACAAACCAGGCTAGCAGAAAAATATTTATCAGAAGCGTTAACCTTAAGCGAAGAACTACAGGCCTTCACTTCTTTGCCGACAGTATACAAAGCGGTAGCTGACAACTATGCCAGCCAGGCAAAATGGAAAGAAGCCTTCGAAATGCAGATGAAGTTCGAAGATATGCGGGAAAAAATTTATGGTGAAGAAAGCAGCAGAAACATCGCGCAAATGGAGATGGTTGTTGACTTTCAGGAGAAGGAACGCGAATTAGAAATTTTAAAAAAGGAAGACGAAATTAAAACCCTGGAGTTACACAATACGCGGCTTTTCATTATCATGGTAATCCTGGCAGTGATCACCGTGATTGCCGGCATCAATCTCTTCTATATGGATAAAAAACGAAAGTTGATAACGTCCATGAACCAATAATCAGCACGAATCAAATTCAGAATAAGTCAAATCCCCAAAAGAAACTTCAAAATTAAAATTTAATCTCCCTATTTTTCTTAATCCTGGTTTTGTAAAGGTCCTTCGAAATCTCCCTTTACCTGCTTCACGCCATCCTTAAATTCACGGACGCCTTTTCCAAGTCCTTTCATGAATTCAGGAATTTTCTTCGCTCCAAAGAAAATAAGAATAACCAAACCGATCATCAGAATTTCCTGCATTCCGATACCTCCTAAAAACAACAATATTGTATTCATAATTTTGATTTAAATTTTTTACCTGATATTACTAATTCTTACGACGATAACTTACATCGCTAACACTACATTTCACACCTATTTTCTTGCTGACCCTTCGAAAGCATCCTTCAATTCTTGCGCTGCGAATGCCTGCGCTTCTTTGGCTTCAGGCACAATAGCAGCCATCCCAAAGAATTCATGGGTTACCCCATCATACTTTTTGAAATTAACTTCTACGTCAGCTCCTTTTAATTTATCCCTCAGCAACTCCCCTTCACTCAATAAAGGATCAATACCTGCATTGATAATTGTAGTAGGCGGAAGCCCCTTGAGATTTGCTTTCACCAGTGCAATCCGCGAATCGCTGCTCATGCTTTTACCACTCAAATATTGTTCAAAGAACCATGCCATCATGGCTTTGCTCAAAGGTTTTGCATTAGCAAATTTCTTATATGAGTCTGATTCCATATTATTATCGGCAATCGGATAAACCAATACCTGGTGAACCGGTAGTTGAATTCCTTTATCACGAGCCATTATACTTACGTTAGCAGCCAGATTTCCACCAGCACTTTCGCCCACTACTGCTATACGGTTAGGATCTCCATTTAACGATTCAGCATTTTTAGTTACCCATTCATACGCCGCAAACGAATCGTTGTGTGCGGTGGGAAATTTATGTTCCGGACCTTGTCTGTAATCCACGGACACAACCACAGCCCCTGCTTGCTCAGATAATCCCTGAGCTGATGCATGATACGTGTCCAAGCTAGCAATGACCCAGCCACCGCCATGATAATAGACGATCACTGGAAACGGACCTACGCCAGTAGGGGTATAAATTCTCGCATGTATCTT
>JAYSOP010000602.1:0-3342 GCA_043722905.1 Chryseolinea sp. | reverse complement strand
TCTTGATGAAAATGGTGAGGAATTCAATATCACTGAATACGGTGGATATTTGCAGGCAGCTAAGAAACTTTTCAATGATAAATTCAAATTGACTGGTTCTGTTCGTTATGATAAAAATGAAAATTTTGAAGGACAAATCACCCCCAGGCTATCCGCGGTGTATACATTCCAGCGAACTCATAATATCCGGGCATCGTATCAAACCGGTTTCCGGAACCCTGACACACAGGCGCAGTTTATTTATTTCCCTTCCTCCGGAGGTACCCTACTGGGAAGTACTGAAGCAAATGCAAGTCGTTACGGTGTGCACAATGGAGGTTCCTGGACACAGGCTTCCTACAACGCATTCAGAGCGGGTGGTGGAACCCTCGATCCCAAAACAGGCACCCCGACGAATGGAGACCCCTCTTTGCTTGTGACTGCCAACATACCTTACGTCCAACCTGAAAAATTAACTTCTTTCGAAATCGGTTACAAAGGAATCTTCTCCCAACAGGTTTTACTGGATGTAAATTATTACTATAGCATGTACACGGATTTCATCGGCGGGGATATCGTCGCCAGCAAAGATTCCACTACACATCAGGGCAACACGCTTCGACCCGGCACCCTTTTCAGCCTATACTCCAATTCGCCTCAGGACATTTCTTCTCAAGGCATTGGTGTGGGAATAACCTATAACCTGCCTCGGTATTATACGTTAAGCGCTAATTACAATTACGCAACATTTGATATTAAGGGAGAGGTACCTGCTAATTTTACCTCTAATTTCAATACCCCTGAAAACAAATTCAATGTTGGCCTCAGCAATCGAAAACTCCTCCAAAACCTCGGGTTCAGTGTAAATTTCAGATGGCAGGAGTCTTTTGTCTGGGAATCTTCTTATGGAAGGTGGAATGTACCTGAATTTGGCGTTTTCGATGCGCAATTCAGTTACAAAGTTCCTTCGATAAAAACGATGGTGAAGATCGGCGGTACCAACCTTTTCGGTGGTGATTACAGAACAAACCTCGGTGCGCCCTTTGTGGGACAACAATATTATATCTCACTGACTTTCGATGAATTCTTTAAGTAATTGGTCTCCCCTAAAATCACTGATATGAAAAAGTTAAAAAATTCAGTTTATATATTCGCTTTGGCTTTGATGATTTCCTGCGAACAGGAAAACATCAATCTTCAGCAACCTGAGCCCCCACCCATTGATACATCGTGCGATGATGCTACTGCGGGGACCGCCAATTTTACGAAATTTGTGGCGCTGGGAAGTTCCTACACGGCAGGCTTTCAGGCAGGGGCTTTATTTAATGAAGGGCAGGCAAATTCGCTTGGCAAAATACTTTCTATTCAATTCGCCTGCGCGGATGGTGGTGCGTTTAATCAGCCAACAATTAATTCTGAACACGGGTACAACATTTTTATTACGCCAAATCCCATGGCCACTACGGTGCTTGGACGATTTACATTACAGGGCACACCACCTGCGCCTGCGCCAATGATTTCTGCCGCCAGCGCTCTTCCAAACCCTCAGGCTAATCCTGGATTTATATACACAGGATCAACTGGGGCCGTTCCAGTTAATCAATTAAACAATTTTGGCGTTCAAGCACTTTTTATTGGCCAGGCTTTAATCCCCCAAACAGGTAACTGGTCGTTGGCAGGGACTGATCCAAGGTTCAACCCATTTTATGCGCGTTTCGCCTCAAATCCGGGAACATCAACTTTATTGGGGGATGCAATTTCATCACTTACGAATGGAGGAACATTTTTTTTATTTTGGTTGGGAATGGACGATGTTCTTTTGCACGCTGCCTTCGGCGGCGACCCTTCAAAAGCTCCTTTGACCTCGCTAACTGATTTTACGAACCAATACAATTTTGCCATCGGTAATGTACTGGCAAATCCTACGCTTGAAGGTGTCATTGCAAATTATCCGGATCTTCTTGTCATGCCACACTTCACCTCAGTGAAATGGAATGCCATTCCGCTAGATGCGGCCACAGCGACAAAGCTTACTACCGATCTCGCCAATAACTACAACGCATTTCTGGATGGAATGGTGAGCGCAACCGTTATTACTGCTGCAGAAGCCTCCATGCGGAAGCTCAAGTACGCAGCGGGACAAAATGCCATTCTCCTAAAGGACGAAACATTAAAGGACCTGACTCCTTACATGCAGGGACCCTACGCAGGCCTTCAACCTTATGCCCAGGCCCGCCAGACAAAGTCAACAGATATACTACCTCTGTCAGCAGGTGGTATATTAGGGAAAGAAATTGCAGCAGGCCAGGTGCTCGGTGTATCAGTTCCTGTTGCCGATCAATACGTATTAATCCCGACAGAGGCGGCCCTCATTATGTCACGTTTGGGTGAATTCAATGCGCATATCAAATCAGTTGCAGACAGCAATCCTATCCGCCTTGCCTTTGCTGATGTAAACCAGGGTATGAAAAATTTAGTTACCGCACAAGCCGGGGTGGAAAATGGAATAACTTTTACACCAAAGATTAACCCGCCGACAGGAATTTATTCAGAAGAAGGATTGCATCCCAATAGCCGCGGCTATGCCTTTATCGCGAACATTTTCATTGAGGCAATCAATACCAGGTTCGGTGCCAAGTTACCGAAAGTGAACTTAGCGAATTATGGGGCTACCGCTTTACCCATAAATCCTTAAGAGAAAACTTTATCAAAAAGAGGCCGTTAACGACGGCCTCTTTTTATTTCAAGGCGCCAACAGCTTTAAAAGTTATTTGACAGGAATTATATTCCATGTTTTGCAGTTTCTATATTATGGAAAAAAGTCATTGGAAATGGTTCACAACATGCCTGTTAACCGTTTTTATGGTTTCGTGTTCGGATGTAAAGGAAACCGACCCCAATCCCAGCGAAGAAAATAATCTGGTTGAGGCGAAACTCTTGGGTACGCGATCCGCGGCCGAGTTACAATTCCTCATTCAACTCTCCGGCAGAAATGTGGACCCCTCCTTATTTAAATATGATGTTGATGTTTATAAAGTGATTTATAAAACCAGCTACAAAGAATCCAATATCGAGGCTTCCGGTCTTATCATGTTGCCCAAAACAAATGACGGTGTTGGTATGATCAGTTTTCAGCACGGCACCATCGTTAAACAAACCGATGCGCCTTCTGGTCAATCCATGCAAACACTCGAAGTAATCTCTTATGCCGCCTTGTCTTCCATGGGATTAATCACCGTGGTACCTGATATGATTGGGTTTGGTGAATCCAAAAACCTATTTCATCCGTATTATGTGGAAGAACCTACTGCGCTTGCGGTTATAGATAACCTGCGCGCAGCCGAAACGTTGGCAAAGGAGAAA
>JAYSOP010000601.1:0-2353 GCA_043722905.1 Chryseolinea sp. | reverse complement strand
TACTTCCTTGTACCCGCTGTCATTCAGATGAATTCCATTAGACGTCAATGAATCGATACCATTCGCCATCAGTTTCATAGTAGGCTTGAACAGATCGATAAAGGGAATACCCAATTCTTTCGCAATTCCGCGCATAGCCTCGGTATACAGTTTCAGATTTTCATTCTGAGTGGCAGGCTCAGGTAAGAACCCACCCAATTTTTCATGTGCAATGGGTGAAACAAGAATGATCTTCGGGCCCGATTGGCCGTTATACTTTCGTTCCTGCAAATGACTAAGGAAACGTCTCATCTGTTCCTTAAAGTGCTCCAGGCTATCGAGTCCCTTAAAAGCCTCATTTAATCCGAAACAGGCAATAATTATATCAGTTTTTTGTTGATGCAGGTGTTGGTCAAGTGTTCCAAAATTTAATGGCCTGGGCTGCAAATTTACTTCATCGGCGCTCCAGGCAAGATTTCTTACAGTCAGGTTGCTCTCAGGAAAACTTTTATATAAAAGTATTTCAAAATAATTGTTTTCCTGAAGTGCAACTGCAAAAGTATTTCCCAGGAAAACAACATGACTATTTTTTTCCGGATTTAGTTGGTACACCGACGCTTTGTCCCCGCAGGAAACTAGCAATGAAAGGAGCAGTGATGTGAAAAAATTCAGGGACCTTTTTTTCATTATGAATAATGTTGGCGTCCGCACCGCGAATGATGCAATAAATTTTAGGGTCCGGATTTGAGTTAGCGTAGTCATCCAGACACTTATTCAAGGGATTAATGTACTCCAAATGTTTAAAACTAGCAATCGATATACGCGTCTCTTACTTAAGCAGACGATTTTCTCATTCCCATGATGATGAACCTCTTGATTATGCGTCTTGCCTCGAGCTCTTGTTTTACCTGATGAAGATACCAAAGATTGTCCTGAATACTCTGCGATAAGCTTTCTGGCCCCATGTCGATTAGTTTAAGGATTTGAAGGAATATATTCCAGCATCACTCTAAATTTCATCACCTGTTTTAAGTCTTTTGGGTACTTCATGGCGGTATTATGGCCGATCTTTTTACCTGACGTAATAAATGTTCAATCTCGACAATGAAATTCAATTTCAGCTCATCAAGTTCTTCCAGCGGACTTCTACATCGGGCAACGCAAAACCTTTAAAATCCTTGTCGATGAAAACCGTCAACCAGCTGTCGGTAAATGGACGTTTGATGCGGAGAACAGGCTGAAAATATCCAAAAGGGAAAAAGCTCTTGAACAAAATTAACTTCATTTTGTTCATTATTCGAACTAGTCCATTAGTTAGCCATGCAGATCATTTCGTCTTCCACCATCCAAACCTGGGAACGGTTTTACCGCGCGAATTTTATCAATAGCCTTACTGGTTTTAAATCAGTATGTTTGATTGGTACCGTCAACCAAAAAGGGCAACCCAATCTTGGTATCTTCAGCAGCCTGGTTCATATTGGATCAGATCCTGCACTCGTCGGGTATATCAACAGACCGGTAAAAGCCGCGCCTCATACCCTGGCCAATATTCAGTCTACAGGAGTCTATACAATTAATCACATTCATCCCTCATTTTTAGAACAAGCTCATCAGACGAGCGCTAAGTATCCGGATGGGGTAAGCGAGTTTCATGAGGTGGGTCTAATTCCTGAATTCCTTGAAAATACGCTCGCTCCTTTTGTGAAAGAAAGTAAAGTAAAATATGCTTTGACGCTTGAAGAAATCATTCCAATTAAGCTTAACGAAACTTTTCTTGTGATTGGAAAAATACAGCAGATCAAACTAGAGAAGGAAATCGTAATGCAAGATGGTTTTCTTGAACTAGACAGAGTCTTCTCCATGTGTAGCAACGGAATCGACGGCTACTATTCTACTCAGTTGATCGATCGATATCAATATGCCAAGCCAGGTATGAAGCCAGAGCGGGTAACCAGGTTATGAAAACAGAAACGCTTTCAGATCAAGACATTGACCGCATCATTGAAATGGCATGGGAAGATCGGACACCTTTTGAAGCCATTGAATTGCAATTTGGCTTATTGGAGAAAGACGTTATCGCCATTATGCGAAAGCAAATGAAAGTCAGCAGCTTTAAAATGTGGCGCAAGCGAACGAATGGCCGCGCCACCAAGCATCAAGCGATGAGTCCTTTAGAGAAAAGTCGGTTTAAATCCACCCGTCAAAAAACGATCTCGGGAAATAAAGTCAGCAAGCGATGAATGAATTGTTTACGAGCAGGGAAAAATCTATTGCCTTTCCTACCGATTACAACTCCATTATTGAACGCGTCAATCAAATCAATCCTGTTCAATACGGAAAATCAAGGAACTTTATAGATGGTGCGGTCACTTAT
>JAYSOP010000600.1:0-1545 GCA_043722905.1 Chryseolinea sp. | reverse complement strand
TCCGGCTCGTTAACAGGTCTGCGCAGATCAAGCGTAGATCGCCTGAGTAAATCAATAAAATCCCTTACTGTAATTTTAAAATTACTGCGATAAGAGATTTGATTTGGCATGGGAAACGCTCTTTGAAATGTTCAGACTTTTATGAGGAAATTCCAGCCATAGACATCTGGTTCAAATCCCAGACGCATGTTATTTAATTTTGATTTTATTTGTTGTTGGAGACTCGTCGGTCCGGCAAGCGGTATCTGATAATCTTGTCCGTCTATATTAATCACCGCGATAGGCGCTACAACGGCCGCGGTACCAGTTCCAAAAGCCTCGGTAAGCGTTCCTTTTGTAAAGCCGTCTTTGATTTCTTCCATAGCGATTTTTCGTTCCTCCACAGGGAAAATAGCCATATCTTTCGCCAGGGTTAAAATTGAATCGCGTGTAACACCATCCAGGATCGCGGAGTTGAGCTGCGGGGTAATTAATTTGCCGCCAAGTACAAACATCACATTCATCATACCGACCTCATCAATATAACGGTGCTCTTTGTGATCCGTCCATAAAATCTGGTCGAAGCCTTCCTGGCGGGCTATCTGTGTAGGATAAAAGGCACCGCCGTAATTTCCGGCGCATTTCGCAAATCCGGTTCCCCCTTCTGCTGTACGCACGAAGTGATTTTCAACTTTTAACCGGTAGGGTTTACTTTGATAGGGGCCCACAGGAGAAGTCATGATCACAAACTTGTATTTGTCTGACACTTTTACACCCAGTCGTGACTCAGTGGCAAAGACCAACGGCCTTATATATAAAGACGCGCCTTCGCCATCAGGTACCCATTGCTGATCTATTTCAATAAGGGCCTGAAGCCCTCCTATGAACATCTCTTCCGGGATCGCCGGCATGCACATTCTATCCATCGATCTATTCAACCTTGTAAGATGTTTTTGTACTCTGAAAATGTTGATGTCTCCGTCTTTGGTTCGAAATGCTTTCATCCCCTCAAAAACAGCTTGTCCATAATGCAAAGACAACATGGCCGGGGTAATCCGGATTTCCCCAAAGGGCATAATGGAAGGCGAACTCCATTGGCCTCCATCAAAATCTGAAACCAGCATATGGTCAGAGATCTGAGTGCCAAATTCCAGGTTCTTAAAATCAACTTCTCCGATCCTTGATTTCTTTATACGCTCAACAGCGATGCTTGTAGTAAGGGTTGCCATAATTCATTTCTTAAAGGTGTGAATTTCATCATTATACCTGAATATTACTGCATGATCAAAAACTTTTATGCTCCGCTATGCGCATCCCCTTTTCCTCTGGAAAAAGCTGTTGATATACTTTTTTTATGGCTTCATAAGCCATAAAAATATCCTTTGGTTTCGTTTGCCAGTTGGATACAGCTGCACGAACAGCGGGTATGCCTTTATATAGCGTAGGGGTAAAAAAAACCTGTTTATCATCCCGCACAGCGCTTAGAAATTTCTGGATGAGTTCAAAAGTCAAGTCAGGATGTTTTAACGTAAAACATACCACGTTAAGTTTTACCTCGTTTAACAA
>JAYSOP010000599.1:0-6856 GCA_043722905.1 Chryseolinea sp. | reverse complement strand
GACAGGTATCAGCGACTATGATAATATTGAAATTATCTCCAAGATCGGTGATAGTACAGAGGTTGTGACAGGTCCGTTTCTTGTCGTGTCAAAGCGCCTGAAGGAAGGCGAAAAGATCAGGCGGGCTGAAAAGAAGGAGGAGCCTAAAAAAGAATAAGCAAGAACCGAAAGCCCGCCCATGAAAGCGGGCTTTTTTCTTGTAAGCTGTAACAATAAATGCGATAGCAAACAGCCCCGAAAATAGGGAGTATGCAATCAATCCCGGTTTCAATCCCCGCTTTGCCATCCGTACTTCATCATTTAACTTGTCATTCGTACTTTGCTTTTCGTACCTTTCATTTACTTATGATACAACACCCCTGGCATGAGGTTTCCATCGGAAAAAAGCCACCCGAATATGTTAATGGTATCATTGAGATTCCACGCGGATCGCGGGCCAAGTATGAGATTGACAAGGAAAGTGGCCTCATTAAACTGGACCGCGTAATCTATGCTTCGATGTATTACCCTTTAAACTATGGGTTTATTCCCCAAACGCTGGGAGAAGACGGCGACCCACTGGACATTGTTGTTCTTACCCAGATATCGGTGGTACCCCTGTGTTTAATCCCGTCCAAGGTTATTGGTGTTATGCAGATGATCGACAGGGGTGAATCAGATGAGAAGATCATCGCTGTCGCGGAACAGGACCCTAGCGTCAGCCACATATCAGAGGTAAAGGATTTGCCTGACTACCTGCTTTTAGAACTGCGGCATTTCTTCGAAAATTATAAAACCCTGGAAAACAAAAAAGTTGTGATCAATGATTTTTTACCAAAGGAACAAGCCTTTAAGATTATTGAAGGAAGTATAAAATATTATCAAAAATCACGTTTGGAACAAAACAATTTTAAATCAATTTGATTGTTTAATGCCTGATCAATTCGTGGAACAAATCTGTAGAATTTGCGGAAATCAAAATAATACAAGATGGTATAAAGTAAAAGAAATGATGTTCGGATTCAGAGATGAATTTCTTTATTTTCAATGTATTGAATGTGAATGTTTGCAGATTGCAAAAATTCCTGAAAATATTTCAAAGTACTATCCTGAAAATTATTACAGCCTCAATCAAGATGATACAGCCAAATTTTCCGGTATCAAAGGTAAATTAAGAAGCTTAAGTCTTTCTGCTTTGGTTTTTAATAAAAGTTTTTTTCATAAATTCATTCAACTATTTTACTCCCCGATCTCTCTTCGGGTCTTACGGGATATTCCTGTAAGCAGAGATACTGGCATCCTTGATGTCGGGTCCGGCAGTGGTCATAAATTTTTATATCCATTGGCGGAGTTGAATTTCGGAAAGATTGCAGGTTGTGATCCTTTTATAGCAAATGATATTGAGTACCCCAACGGCTTGAAAATTTATAAATCAGATATTTTTAGTATGGAAGGAAAATGGGATATTATTACCTATCATCACGTTTTTGAACATGTTCCTGATCCATTACAAAATCTCATAAAAGTTAATGAACTTTTAACGGATGAAGGTATCTGTATTTTGCGTATGCCAACGGTATCATCTTTTGCGTGGGATTATTATAAAGAGCACTGGGTTCAGTTAGATGCTCCCAGACATTATTTTCTTCATTCGATAAAGAGCGTACAACACCTGGCTAATAAGGCCGGCATGAATCTTTTTAAAGTGGAATTTGACTCAACATATAAGCAATTTGCTGACAGTGAAAGGTATTTGCTCAATGAGCCATTAAAAACGCCAAGAAAGAGGGGGCCGGTGAATTTTTTAAGAAGAAAGGTAAAGAAGATGCGGTATAAGAGGATGGCGAATAAAATGAACAAAATCAAAAGGGGAGACCAGGCTGTTTTTTTTCTTAAAAAGGTTTAATGGGAAAAAGAATCATTTTTAAGATTTCGTATGTTTGACAGGTAAGCGACAATAACCCATGAAGGTATCCATCATCATCAGCACATATAATTCCCCTGAGTGGTTGGAGAAGGTCTTGTGTGGGTATGAATGTCAGACCTATAAAAATTTCGAAGTTTTAATAGCCGATGATGGATCTGGGGAGGCTACCAAAAAGCTGATAGATCTTTTCGCAACCAGTTCGCGGCTTGAGATAGTCCATGTCTGGCATGAGGACAGGGGGTTCCAAAAATCTGAAATCCTGAATAAAGCCATTCAGAAATCTGCCACTGATTATCTGATCTTTTCAGATGGCGATTGTATACCGCGAAAGGATTTTGTCTGGACACATGTCAAAAAAGCCAGGGCCGGCCATTTTCTTTCTGGCGGTTATTTTATGCTGCCCATGATTACGAGCAAAGCGATCACAAGGGAAGACATCTTGACTTGCAGGGCTTTTGATTTTCGTTGGTTAAAACAAAACGGTGTGGAGAAAACCTATAAAACTTTAAAGTTAACGAGTAAGGGATGGCTTGAACATTTCCTGAATTTTTTTACACCAACCCGTCCTACCTGGAATGGTCATAATTCGTCAGGCTGGAAAAAAGATATCATTGCTGTGAATGGCTTTAATGAGCAAATGCAATATGGTGGGCAGGACCGTGAATTGGGTGAGCGGATGGTCAACAGCGGTATTACGGGTGTCCAGGTCCGTTATAGTGCTATATGCCTCCATCTTGATCACAAGCGCGTGTATAAAACTGAAGAATCGATCAGGAAAAACCAGAACATACGAAAGCAAACGCGGGAACTTAAAAAGACCTGGACAGAGTTTGGGATTGTGAAATCTGAGATAGGCGTGTGATGAAGATGAAAGTATCCCTGATCATTTCGGTTTACAAAGATGTGGAAAGCCTGCGCACGGTTCTCCATGGCCTTCAATTTCAGACTTACGAGAACTATGAAATTGTTGTTTCAGAAGATGGTGAAAGTGATATCATGCGGGATTTCCTCAGGGCTTATCACGCAATGGGTAAGATCGTGCATGTTACGCAGCCGGATATTGGCTGGAGAAAAAACCAGGCGCTCAATCATGCTATTAATAAGGCTTCAGGTGATTACCTGATCTTTATTGATGGTGATTGTGTTTTGCATCATAAGTTCATTGAAAATCATGTTCGCTATGCTGCCATCGACCGTATCCTCGCCGGAAAGAGGGTCAAGCTGGGACCTGATTTTAGCGAGTTGTTCAGGAAGAATATTCAGGATTTAAAGAAATTGGAGAAAAAAGTTGCCAGGGAAAAGCGGGTAATGCTTACTGATGGCGCAAGGTTTTATGAAGAAGCCTTTTATATTGATCCGGACTCATGGTTAGGCTTTATACCAAAAATGAGAAAGATGCACCAGCTAAAGGGTTGCAATATGTCTTTCTACCGGGAAGCCATTGAAGCGATTAACGGTTTCGATGAGGACTATACACTGCCGGCTATCGGAGAAGATATCGATTTAACCTGGCGATTTCAGGGATTGGGTTACAGGCTTTTTTCGCTTAGAAACATTGCCGTTCAATACCATCTTCATCATCCGGAGGGCTGGTCAAGCCAATCTGAGAATCAGGCAAAAATGGATAGAAAGATGCGTTTAGGGCAGTTCGTTTGCAAGGATGGGTTACGAAAGCATGCCGTTATGTAAGAGAAAATATTCTGAAAAAACAGGATATACCACTATCGTTGGAGATTTTTTTTGGTTATTAAAATAAAAAACGGTCAATTTCAAACGAAATATCACAAATAGGTGTCAATACCATAACAATATGAATCTAAAGTTCTGTTAGGTTAGGTTAAAAATATCAGTTAAGAATAAAACGTCTTGAGTATCTACGATATGTCGAATCCTGTTAAGATATCAGCAACGATAATTACATTTAATGAGGAGAAGAAAATCGAGTCATGTGTGAAATCATTGCTTGGAATCGCCGATGAAATTGTAGTAGTGGATTCATGTTCTACAGACCGCACCAAGGAGATATGTAGTCTGTATCCCGTTAAGTTTATAAGCCATGCTTTTGAAGGTTATGTGACGCAGAAAAATTATGCCGTTCGCCAGGCAAGCTATGATCATATCCTGGCGCTTGATGCCGATGAAAGACTTTCCGATGAACTCAAACAATCTCTCTTACGAGTTAAAAAGGAATGGGACAGTGTGGATGGGTATTCGCTTGACCGGTTTAATAATTACTGTGGTAAGTGGATGCGTTTTTCAGGATGGAATCCGGAAAGAAAAATAAGGCTTTGGGATCGCAGAAAAACCCAATGGGGTGGAACAGACCCGCATGATTTTATACATATTCCAAAAAATAAAACAAAAGCATTAAAAGGCAACCTCCTGCACTATGCCTATCTCACCGTTGATGAACACTTACTGCAGACATATAAGTTTGCCGAAATAGCTGCCAGGGCAAAATATAAGAATAAGGAAAAGCCAAGCTTTGTAATTAATGTGATCCTCAGCCCTCTTTTCAGGTTCGTAAAGAGTTACATTTTTCAACTTGGATTTCTGGATGGATATTATGGCTTTCTTTTTTGTTCTATCTCGGCCTCGATGACTTTTTTCAAGTATGTCAGGCTCTATGAGTACAACAGAAAAGGATTGCCGGAAGAGCAGAAGGGTTTTGTTGAGTAAAGAAAAACTGTTCTGCTTAAAAGCATCGTTCAAATCTCATACACTAAAAATATTAACTCTAATCTTACAATATTGATATGAAAGTAAGTGGATTTACCTACATGCGGAACAGCTTTAAATATGGATATCCTGTTATTGAATCTATTAAATCGATATTGCCGATCTGCGATGAATTTATAGCAGTTATCGGAGATTCTGACGATGGTACGCGGGAAGCAACGCAAGCCATAGGTTCTGATAAAATAAGGATCATCGATACGGTTTGGGACGACACTATGCGGCATGGAGGTAAAATATTTGCACAGCAGACTAATATAGGTCTGAAAACAATTACCGGCGACTGGGGTTTTCATCTTCAATCCGATGAGGTCATTCACGAAAGAGACCTTGATAGTATTTATAAGGGTATGAAAGATCAATTGAATAACGACAAAGTGGAAGGCTTTTTGTTCAATTTTCTTCACTTTATTGGTGACTATAATCACATTCAAACAACGCGAAGATCTCACAGAAGAGAAATAAGGATTGTCAGAAACAGAAAAGACATATATCCATATAAGGATTCTCAGGGTTTCCGCATTTATCCTTCCGAAGAAGACTACCGGGAGGACAAGAACAGCAGAAAATTGAAAGTTAAATTTCTTGATTTGCCTGTATTTCATTATTCGGCCTGTAGAAACCCTGATCTTATGTTAGGGAAGGCAAAACAGTTTCAAAGATATTACAAACCGGAAGAAAAAGTAGAAAAGCATTTTGAACCTTATAAAACTTTTGACTTTGCTATGATAATCGATGTTTTAGAAGATTTCAAAGACTCACACCCTGCCGTAATGAAGCATAAGATTGATGCCAAGAATTGGGAATTCATCTATGATCCCTCCAAAAGTGCATTTACCTTCAGGCACCGAATGCTTCATTACATCGAAAAAATAACCGGATGGAGAATTGGTGAGTACAAAAATTACAAAACTATCTGATCTTGAGTTGCAACATTGCTGTTGGTCTCCTCCGGGTCTGCTGTCTCAGGGCCCGGCCTCCGAAACCCGGTAGTTAAACTAACCGGTGGCTGTGACAGTGAAAGAACACAAAGTTTTGCAGATTTTTTCTTTGCGCAACTCCCTGCGTCTTTTTGAAACTCTGTGTAATTGGATTTAAGATTTCGATTACCAACTTTTAAGATGCTCATAAACTTTGTGAACAGGCAATCCCATTACATTGAAATAAGAACCGGATATTTCTTTAATCATGACGATTCCGCTTGATGGTGCGTTTTTTGTAAAAGTTCGCCCGATTAAGTCCTCCTTTCCGATAACTTTCAGAAATGTTAGCTCCTCCTGTGAACAGGGATTATAACCATGCGTCAGACAATCCTGCGCGCCATACGCTCCCGCTTTGTCAAAAGGTTTGAAATTATCTACATAGAATTCAATATCCTGGGATGATAAACTTTGAAAAGTTACTTCAGTAGTCTCATCAAAATTTTCTTCCTTCTCTTTCGAAACAATACTTACCCCCGTCATTACAAGGTGGGTGATGCCGGATAAGGATTTCAGCATATCGATGGCTTCGTAGCGGTCTAGAGGTTTATTGAGAATTTGGTTTTTTAAAATGACAACGGTATCTGCTGTGACGATCACCTCATTATGTATTTGTGGCCTGAAAAACTCTGCCTTTATGGCTGCCAGGTATTTGGCAACCTGGTTTACAGGAAGTTCGGAAGGAAAGATCTCTTCCACGTCAGGCTTTTCGATGGTGAAGTCAAACCCAGCTTCGCGCATGAGGTATTGCCTGCGGGGTGAGCTTGAAGCAAGGATGAGGGGTCGATTAAGCTTCATTATAAAACGGGGAGTAAATTTGCTCGTGAAATTCTTCTTCCTTAATGGAGGTAAACAAAAATCCACAGATTGCCTTTGGATAAAAATAGGTTGATTTTTGAGGCATGGTATAACCACTTTCACAAACACTTTTTACTTCCTCAATGGTAATTTCATTCGTGATGATGGCCATTTGAACTTCGTCCTGAATAACTTTCTTTAAGCAATCGGAATAGCTCCGGTCAAATTCTACATTTTCAGACCGGCGTTGTTCTCGCCCCGGGATTCCCAACACCTGCTCGATTATAAAAAAATGCATCACGGTGAGGTCAAGTTTTTTTACCACTGAAGGAAAGGCCCACCGTAGTTTGGGGAATGATTCCGGTTTGAGTCTTATTTTATAACTATTTTTTCTAAACAAAAGGCCAAAGGCCCAGGGCTTTCCCGCAATAATTTC
>JAYSOP010000598.1:0-1677 GCA_043722905.1 Chryseolinea sp. | reverse complement strand
GAAACGATCACGCTTTGATAACCGGCTTTGTTGGTCAATAATCCTTCGATCACAATTTTAGAAGGCGTTTGTCTTAAATCCAGCTCCGTTGTTTCCTCGCAGGCAGCTACCAGAAGTATGGTAAAAAATACTATACAATATTGTTTCATTTTAATCAAAATTTAAAGTTGTAGGTAACAGAGGGGAGAATGGGAAACAAATAAATGAGTCTCGCTTCCTTTTCCGAACCATCTCCAAGAATGTTTCCATCCTCATCCTGTTTTGTGCGGGTGTAAATAGTAAAAGGATTCTGCCGATTGTAGACATTATAGACGGAGAAGACCCACTGACCCTTCCACTTTCTTGAAATATTTTTTCGCGGATTCAAGGTCGCGGAAAGATCCATTCTGTGAAAGGCAGGTAAACGGTAACCATTTCTTTCAGAGAGAACATCCGGTTTGTAGTTTCCATATTCATATTTTCCTGCAGGCAGTGTTAACGGGCGGCCTGTGCTATAAGTGAAGGTTGCTCCGAAGGTCCACTTTACATTCAGGTCATAGGCCGCCTGAATATTAAACACGTTACGGCGATCGTGATTTGCTGCAAACGCTTTGCCCAGGTTCACGCCGTGAATTTTGCGCATTGTTTTCGACCAGGTATAACTCACCATGCCGGTTAACTTCCCTTCGTTTTTATTCAACATAAATTCGGCACCATAAGCCCATGCATCCCCCTGACGGTATTCCGTGGAAAGATCTTCGTTGAAAAATATCTGGGCGTTGTCGGCAAAATCCGTTACGTTGGTAATATCCTTATAATACGCTTCAGCAGAAAATTCATACTGATTATTTTCAAAGTTCCTGAAATAACCCGCGGCAACCTGATCCGCCACTTGCGGTTTCAGATAATAATTACTGGGATTCCAGGTGTTAAAAGGAACAGGGGTTGTTCCGGCAGAGATCAGGTGTGTATTCTGCACCATTCTATTATAGGATAATTTCAGCGATTGCCCAGACCCGACAAGGTAGCGAAGAGCAAGACGTGGCTCCAGATTAATATAGGTCTTGATGCTTTCCCATTTGTCAAAATAAACAGTGTCTGTTCGATTAATGTCAATGTTATCCTGAGGATCCTCATACTGGTAGACATTTTCGGGGCCGATATTCTGAAATATGGAAAGTCTCACACCGTAATCAAGCGTTAATTTGTTACTTAAACGCTGGAGGTTGCTGACATACAAAGCGTGGTCGAGGGCATACATGTGCTTTAGTTCAACAGTCTGAAATATAGAACCAGTGGTATTGGGTGAAATTTCTCCGGGAGAAAACCTTCTTCCCGTAAGGTGATAACCAAAGGCGATCTCATTGTTTGTATTCAATGCATAAGAAAGATCATTCTTGAAGCTAAACTCCTGCAAGTTTGAAAGCCAGCGAAAACCCTGCACCGGATCGCGCAGCTCTAGTTTATAATCAAAATTGCTGAGGATGATTGACGTGTTGGAGAACAGACGTTCATTGAACAAATGATTCCAACGGAAAGTACCGGTCGTGTTACCCCACTCAAACCCAAAATTGTCATCGAAATTAAATACATCTCTTCCGGTATAAAACGCGGCAAAAAAACGATTTCGGTTGTTCGATTTCCAGTTGATTTTCGCGTTCACATCATAAAAATGCACCAGGTTATTCTGATTGGCGG
>JAYSOP010000597.1:0-6128 GCA_043722905.1 Chryseolinea sp. | reverse complement strand
TTACAAAGATGTGGTTGATTATCTTGATAAATCAAAATACGAGGCGACCCTGAAAGTAATCGTTGAACAAATACCGTTGCCCGCCAGGTATAATTTAAGTGGTGGATTTTTTCAGGACCGGGTGGAAGAATTTCTTCATACGAATTATACTGATCAACAGTTCATCAAATTTTATACACCGCGCGAAGCGGAGTCCGTACAACTTTCGCAGGCCGATCAGTTCCTTCGTATTCAATTTGACGATTTTTCGGTTGGCAATACCTCGCTGAAGGAAAAAGAAGAAACCTTAAGCAAAGACAGCGTCAAGGTAGGGGAAGTAAAAATGGAAGGAAAACTTGTGCCGGTTTACAATACGGTGAAAGCCAAATTAACCGTGATACGAAAAGAAGTGCTATCCAATGGATTGCTGAGTATGGTCGTAGTGGACGCCCGGACGAATGGCATTCTTTCGCATAAAAAATTTACGGGAGAATTTCTTTGGTTAAATTCATGGGCACGCTTTAACGGCGATGAACGGGCGCTGACAGACAAACAACTTGCCTTGTGCAGAGAAAGAGAAATACAACCACCCGGTGCGCAGGAAATGTTTCTGGAGTTTACCAAACCCATATACAACCAATTAATTCCTTCCCTGCGAAGTTTTTATCAAAACTATTAAAAGGCTGTTAAACTACCCAACGCGTAGCGCTGCTAACTGAGCGACGCTCAGAAAACGTCACGCAATAAGCAGACCTCCAACATCAACACATCAACACATCAACACATCAACACATCAACACATTAACACATTAACACATTAACACATTAACACATCAACACATTAACACATCAATACCTTCTCGACCGTACACCCTCCATTGGCTAACACACAATAATTTATTCTAAACGAGCCCGAACTAGTTTGGCATAAATTCAGTTTATAATGACGACTGTATAACACCCCGACCGGATTCTTTTGATGAAGCACAAATAACTGTATGGCCCGCTTTCAATGGCCGATACGAAAGCGCTCAAACTTTTTTTACAAAGATGGCACAGCTTTTTCCGGCGATGTAAATGGTCATACAACTAAACACGCTAAGATGGTGGATAAATCAGGCCTTGAAATGGCCACATTCGGATCCGGATGCTTCTGGTGTACCGAAGCAATATTTCTAAATGTAAACGGCGTAACCAAAGTTGAATCTGGTTACACGGGTGGAAAAGTGAAGAACCCCACTTATAAAGAGGTTTGCAGTGGCCTGACCGGCCATGCAGAAGTGATTCAGTTGACCTTTGATCCGCAAAAAGTTTCCTACGATGAATTGCTGGAAATTTTCTGGAAAACCCATGATCCGACAACTCCCAATCAACAAGGTGCCGACATGGGAACGCAATACAGGTCAGTTATTTATTATCATTCCGAAGATCAAAGAAAACACGCTGAATATTACAAGGCACAACTCGAACAATCAGGCGCTTTCAATAAAACTATTGTCACGGAAATAAGTCCTCTTGAAACCTATTATAAGGCAGAGGATTATCATCAGAACTATTACAATCTAAACAATAACGCTTCTTATTGCGCGTATGTTATTCAACCCAAGCTGGAAAAATTTAAAAAAGCATTTAAAAGCAAGTTGTTGCAATAACACCCAGGTCATTCATCGATTTTTAAAAAATTTAATAAAAAAAACATGAAACCTATACGATGAACCATCGTTAGTTAATCTGAGTAGAGTAATCTTCTCATAGGTTTAGGTTTAGGTAACAAAAAGGCTCCGGGACGCGGGGCTTTTTTGCTTTAGATCCTACTACGGCAATGATGTCAGGCAACTTAGTCAGCCCGCACCGGAAGAACGGTTTCTTCGGCCTATCTTAAAAGTTTTCATTCAATGATATGGGGCTCTACAAGCGTTAATTGTGTCTTTTTAACTTTGTAATGACCAAAACCCTGAGTCGCCAGGATGATTTTTTCATGGGTGACAAAATGGATAACAACGTCAGCATGGGGGGGCAAAGTTAACAGGTCAAAATCCTGCAGAAGAACGGCATACAACTGATCCCGGTATCTTACCTTCTGATGTATTAAAGGATCGAATTCCAAAACTGTAATGGCCATCTATTAACCGTACAAACCGGAAACGATTTCGGTTGCCTGGACCATCGGAAATTTTCAGAAAAAAATTGGGTTGTAAAACCAGTTCGCGAGCAACACGACTCCGTTACAGACCCTCATTTTCAAATAGTTCGCGTTGGGAATGGAAACCTCAACCAAATTACCGGACGGCAAGAAAAAAATTTTCTCATGATGGTCAGAATACAACGTTCTAAATCAACTTAATGCACCATGACATGTAAACAAAGCACCTATTTTTTGGCAAGCCTCTTCGCGAGTTAACGGTTGAACGTCGCTTGTTTTAAAGGTAATTACCGCTTTCCTAAACTTTTGCGCCCCATTTTAAGTTATTACACTGAAACAAAAAAAATGCATCTATTATGCGCAAATCTTTTATACTTGTCATCCTTGCGTCGGTGGTTTTCTTACTACCCGCTTGCTCACAAAATGATTCAAAAAAAATAGCGTCTATGAACACTGAAGCAAAAATTAAAAAATCTGAGTCTGAATGGAAAAAAGAACTTACTCCGGTACAATATCACGTATTGAGGGAAAAAGGTACTGAAAGGGCCTTCACTGGTGAATATTGGGATAATCACGAAAAAGGCGTGTACTACTGCGCCGCTTGTCATGAAAAGCTTTTTGCTTCCGATACCAAGTTCGAATCAGGCACCGGGTGGCCAAGTTTCTATAAGCCTTTGGCCGATAGTTCCATCGCGATAAACATCGATAAATCTGCGGGAATGGTTCGGGAAGAGGTTGTGTGCAGCAATTGCGGAGGGCATTTGGGCCATGTATTTAATGATGGGCCCAAACCGACGGGGCTGCGGTATTGCCTTAACTCAGCTTCGCTCGACTTCAAAAAAGAAAACTAAGCGACTATTTATACAGGACCTGCCTGACTTTCGGTTTCGTGAGCATAGGCAGGTTTTTTCATTCTAACGAAATAACCGCCAACTATTCACTCCGATTTTTGGCGGTGCGGCCCGTCGCTGGCGGGGTGACATTTTTCACCTTCCCCGGGTCTGCAAACAGGCGTTCCAATCCGAATTACTTTTGCGGCGGTTCCCATTTTTTGTTTGCATTATATGTATCTTATTACGCAATAAACCATACCTGTATGTGCCGACTATTAGCCTACCTGGGCTCTCCTATTATTGTGGATAAGTTATTATATGAGCCTAAAAATTCATTGGTCAACCAAAGCATTAACGCAAAAGAAATTGAAGAACCATTAAATGGCGACGGCTTTGGAATTGGATGGTATGTGCCTGAAGTTAATTATGAACCAGTCACTTTCGTCTCAGTAAATCCTGCATGGAGCAACCGGAACCTGAGAAACCTTGCCCCGAAGATTCGCACAGAATGTTTCATTGCCCATGTGCGCGCCGCCAGCGTTGGGGAGGTATCAGAAAGCAACTGCCATCCCTTTCAGTATAAGAACTTATTGATGATGCACAATGGAGGGGTTGATCACTTTGAGCGCATAAAAAGGAAAATCCGGGAACCTTTAACCGACGAACTATACAACTGGATTAAAGGGCAGACAGACTCCGAGCATATCTTTGCCTTTTTTCTGACCCAATTGTTATCCGGTGATCAGGCAGCCATCAGTCCCGAAACCGTGATGGATGCTTTTGAAAAAACATTCGCCTACCTGAAAGTCATTATGAAAGCCCATGGGATTGAAGAGCCGGCTTACCTGAATATGATGGTTACCAATGGATTGTTCTTTGTAGGCACTCGTTTTACCACTGACCCGGCAGTAGAACCATTAACCCTTTATCATTCGGAAGGAGGTCGCTATGTTGTGGAGGATGGCATTAGCTTCATGGTCGCCCCGGAAGATGACGACCAGGCAGTGCTGATAGTGTCGGAAAAACTAACCGAAGAAAAACATTGGACGCTCATCCCATCGAACCATTTTATAGTGGTGGATAATACATTGAATGTCCGCATCAGACCTATCAAAGCTTAATCTTTTGGACATATCCACACTTCCGCGTCAGTTAAATAAATTTAATACTTAGTTTGCGGCAAAACTAGAATCTGTGCAGCACGACGTTATTATTGTTGGTGGAGGTATTGTAGGACTTGCCACAGCTTATAAGCTTCTTCTCTCCGATCCTCTCCTTAAACTTTTGGTTATTGAAAAGGAAAAAGAAGTGGCGCAACACCAAACAGGCAATAACAGCGGTGTGATCCATTCCGGACTTTACTATAAACCAGGAAGTCTTAAAGCGATTAATTGTATTCACGGCTATCAACTCCTGATTGATTTTTGTAGAGAACAGGAGGTGCCGTTTGATTTGTGTGGTAAAGTTGTTGTGGCCACAGAGGAAAAAGAGCTCCCCCTTCTTCACAATCTTTTTGCCCGTGGCGAACAAAATGGGCTGCGCGGTTTTGTTATGTTGAAAGCGGAACAACTGCGGGAGATTGAACCACATGTGAACGGAATAGCGGGATTTTTTGTCCCGCAAACCGGTATTGTTGATTATAAAATTGTTGCGGAAAAATATGCGGCGTTGATCCGGAAATCAGGGGGTGAAATTAAGCTGGCGGAGAAGGTTTTAAAGGTTTTATCTGAACCGGAAAATATACTGGTGGAGACTGATGCGACAACCTACCGCTCACGCATGCTGATTAATTGTGCAGGACTTTATTCCGATAAGGTTGCCATGCTTACTTCACCTGATATAAACGTACGGATTATTCCTTTTCGGGGAGAATATTTTAAACTTAAGAAGGAAAAGGAATATCTGGTAAAAAATCTCATATACCCAGTGCCTGATCCAAACTTTCCGTTTCTCGGCGTGCACTTTACGCGCATGATGAAAGGCGGAGTTGAAGCAGGTCCGAATGCCGTTCTGGCTTTCAGCCGCGAAGGATACCGTAAATCCGATATTAATTTCCAGGAGTTGATAGAAACATTGACCTGGCCAGGTTTTCAGAAAGTGGCAGCGAAATACTGGCGAACTGGTTTAGGAGAAATGTACCGTTCATTTTCAAAGGGCGCATTTACTAAAGCGTTGCAGAAACTGATTCCCGAAATAAAAGAGGCTGACCTGGTAGAGGGGGGCGCCGGAGTACGCGCGCAGGCTTGCGACAGAACCGGCGGATTAGTGGATGATTTTATGATCATCGAAGAAAAAATGGTGATAAACGTTTGCAATGCTCCTTCACCAGCGGCGACATCGTCCCTTTCAATCGGCGAGTCAGTTGCGGCGATCGCCTTAAAAAAACTTTTATAATTTTCCCCAGGCTCGTAACCACCCCCGTTCGGCCGCGAGCGGCGGAACGTCCCCTCCTTGAAAAAAGGCGGGGAAATTTTTAGATTGTGTTGAAACCAAGGTCTTAGGACATGCAAACAGAGTAAAGATCTACGTCACAGGGTCGTCCCCTAAAAATCTCTGAAGGCTCTGAACCACTTGTAGCCACAATCCTGGAAACTTATATTACAACTTTTACAGTATGGAAAAGCTTTCACCGGAAGAATTAAAGCGCTACAGCAGACATCTTGTTTTACAGGATTTTGGTATGGCTAATCAATTAAAACTCCGTCAGGCGAAGGTGTTGATGGTCGGAGCAGGCGGGCTGGGATCTCCCGCGCTGTTTTATCTCACGGCAGCAGGTGTGGGAACGATTGGTATCATCGACGGGGATATCGTGGAGGTCTCCAATCTGCAACGGCAGATTTTGTTCACAGTCACCGATATCGGAAAATATAAAGCCCAAGCGGCAGCAGAAAGACTCAACTTGTTAAATCCCCACTTGAAATTTCGAACTTATGCAGTCGCCCTCACCGCGATGAATGCCTTGAATATTGTTGCAGATTATGATGTCATCATCGATGGAACGGACAATTTTGCTACCCGTTACCTGATCAATGATGCGTGCGTACTATTAAATAAACCCTTTGTCTATGCCTCCATCCTTCAATATGAAGGGCAGGCTGCTGTATTTAATCTTCAAAACGATACAGGGGAATTCAGCGCCAATTACAGAGATGTGTTTCCTGAGCCCCCATCCC
>JAYSOP010000596.1:0-1810 GCA_043722905.1 Chryseolinea sp. | reverse complement strand
GATAGAAAATTGCATGAAGTGTCAGGTCTGGCGGCGAGTGCGAATAACCAGGGCTTACTTTGGACACACAACGACAGCGGAAATGAACCAGTGATTTATCTGGTAGATGATCACCTCACCATCAAGTTAGCGTGTCGGATAAAAGGGGTTAAAAATCGCGACTGGGAAGATATTGCCGTAGGACCGGGTCCTGAGAAGGGAAAAAGTTATGTATATATCGCCGACATTGGAGACAATAACGCCCGGTTTTTATTCAAGCATATCTACCGGTTTGAGGAACCCATACTGGATCTCCAAACGCATGAAGCTACCATCACCGAATTTGATACGATAACTTTCAGGCTCGAAGGTGAAAAAAAAGACACAGAGGCTATCATGATTCACCCCGGCACAAAAGATTTATTTATTGTGTCAAAACGAGAAAAACCGGTTTACCTCTACCGATTGAAATATCCTTACAGCAGCCATTCCGACACACTCATTGCCTCAAAGGTGATGTCACTACCCCTTACCCAGATTGTTTCAGCAGGCATTTCAACCGACGGCAACGAGGTCTTGATGAAGAACTACGACAATATTTATTATTGGAATATTAAGAGCAAAACCATGGAGGAAGGGCTGCAGGAACCACCACAAAAACTAAGATACATTGAGGAGCCTCAGGGTGAAGCGATCACCTTCACGCGAAATGGCAATGGGTTTTACACCTTAAGTGAAAAATTGTTAGGAGAAAAAACCTTCCTGTATTTTTATTCGAGAGGGAACCCCTGAGCTACATGGTTTTATTTTTCCATTTACCACTCTTCATGTAGAAGAAAGCCATTGAGAACATCGATAGCCAATACACCCATTCCGATGCCCATCCCCAGGTAATAGGCAGTCTCCAGTATTCCAGTATCAGGTAAACATAGATGACATAAATGATCAGGGTGATGATTTCAATGATCAGGTTAACGGTGGTATTCCCTGTTCCGGTTACAGCGTTCAACCACACCGGTCCGATGGACATGAAAAGCAAGGCAACCGATACTACTCTCACGACAGGGATGGCATCGCGAATAAATTCTTCGCTTTGTCCATAAAAGGAAAGAAACCACTCAGGCCAGATGTTCAGGAAAATAAACATCACCAGGGAAATAGAAAAACTGACTTTTATAATTTTTATTACCAGGCCCATGACCTCATCTTCCCTGCCTTGTCCGATGATATTACTCACCATGGTATTCGTGGTGGAGGCAAACGACCACGAGAATATTCCGAACAAGCCAAAAATATTGCGCATCGTATTCGAAATTGCCAGGGCTTTTTCACCATGGTGTTCCATGAGGATGTAAAAATACTCCCACGTAATGATGCTGATGGAAAATTGGGCAATGAGGGGAGATGATCGCACCAGAATTAATTTCGCCAGTGCCCCATCCCATCGTATGTCTTCAAAGAATGCAAATGATTTGTGGATTCCTTTTAAGCGGATCACCGCGTAAATCACCAAAAGTCCCGTCAACTCTGCTATTATGGACGCATAGGCAGCGCCGTTGAATCCGATTTCAGGCATGCCGAGTTTGCCGTAGATCAATCCATAATCCAGAATAATATTCGTTAGCGCTTCTGCCAGCGTACCCCATACGAGCAGCCGGGTCTGGTTTGTACCGACGAGCAAGGCATTGCGCATAATGTATAAATAGAGAAAGGGCAATCCCCAGATTCGGATGCGCAGGAAGTTGATGGCTTTCTCCGCTATTTCGAAATCATGAATGGCGGCCCTCAGTATGGAAGGGGCCGCGATATAGGTAATGAAAATTCCAAAGAA
>JAYSOP010000595.1:0-1620 GCA_043722905.1 Chryseolinea sp. | reverse complement strand
GGAGATGAATTTTTGAAACTTATTCAACAATATGTCGATGACAATGAAATTGAAACTGCCAGTGAGGTGGTCGTTAAGTCCTCCGTTAACAAATCGAAAACAAAGATATCCATCATTCAGCAAATTGACCGCAAAATCGATCTGGAGGAAATAGCTGAATCTACCCGTTTGTCTTTTGAGGAGCTTTTGACGGAAATTGAAAATATCTGTTTTTCCGGTACGCGATTGAACCTGGGTTATTACATTGATCAGGTGATCGACCCGCACAAACAGGATGATATACACGATTATTTTATGGAATCTGAAACCGACAACCTGGAGGCAGCGCTCAATCATCCCGATATTGCTGATTATTCTGAAGAAGAAATCCGGTTAATGCGTATCAAATTCACGTCTGAATACGGCAATTAGGCCGCTCGGCATTATTAAAAGGAGTTAGCCTCGCGCTAGCTCCTTTTTTTTGTTCCTGCTCGTTCAAGCTTTTCCACAGGCACTGCCTGTCTTCCTTCATCCTTTCCCTAACTTCTCAAATCTAACTTCCATATTTTAACATCTAAATTCTATATTTGACATTAAACCGGAAAAACGCACCCACATGAATATCCTGATCATAGGCAATGGAGGCAGGGAACACGCACTGGCTTGGAAAATATCCCAAAGTCAATTATGTGATAAGCTTTTTGTTGCTCCGGGTAATCCAGGCACGGAATCCATGGCTGAAAACATCGACATTGATGCCGATGATTTCCAGAAGCTGGGTCAATTTTGCCTGGGTAATGATGTCGAATTACTCGTAGTAGGACCAGAAGCGCCGCTGGTGAAAGGTATTCGGGACTATTTTGAAAGTGATCCAAAGCTAAAGGATATCCTGATCGTTGGACCAGGAAAGGCAGGTGCCCGGCTTGAAGGGAGTAAAGATTTTTCGAAGCAGTTCATGTTGAGGAACAACATCCCTACTGCTAAAGCCAAGACTTTTAACGTTTCTGAACTCAATCAGGCATTTGATTATATTTCGACCTGCAAACCGCCTATTGTTCTCAAAGCTGATGGGTTGGCAGCCGGTAAGGGTGTCATCATTTCACTTTCCCAGGCGGAAGCCAAGGCTGTAATAAAGGAAATGCTGGTTAATAAGAAATTTGGTGAAGCCAGCGCCAAGGTTTTAATCGAAGAATTTCTCACAGGTATAGAACTTTCCATTTTCGTGCTCACCGACGGGAAAGATTATGTCATATTGCCGGAAGCAAAAGACTACAAGCGTATCGGTGAAGGAGATACTGGTCCTAACACGGGGGGTATGGGCGCCGTATCACCGGTAGATTTTGCCACGCCTGCTTTTATGCAAAAAGTAGAAAAAGACGTGGTCAAACCCACCATCGAAGCGCTGAAAAATGAAAGCATTGACTACAAAGGGTTTATTTTTGTGGGCATTATGAATGTGGGCGGAATTCCCTTTGTCATTGAATACAATGCCAGAATGGGAGACCCTGAAACACAGGCAGTAATGCCCCGCATTAAAAGTGATTTTACAGCGCTGCTGGTAGCCGCTGCCAAAGGTGAATTAAAGGGCAAAAGCATTGAAATCGATCCCCATTATTCTGTGACGGTTGCTTTGGTTAGTGC
>JAYSOP010000594.1:0-1956 GCA_043722905.1 Chryseolinea sp. | reverse complement strand
TTGGGTTTGAGCCCAATCCATCTCCTTATCGCAAAGCCGCGGAAAATGCAAAGGGGTATAAAAATATAGAGTTATTTAACCTGGGGCTTTCCGATCACGCTGGTGAAATAGCATTCCATGTAACGAAAGACCCGGTTTCCTCATCCCTATTCAAGGTACTGGAAAGTAAGGAAATTTTGTATATCAACACCATCCAAATTAAAGTCACTACTCTTGATGAGTTCTTCAGGGGCAAAGGGGATATCCTATTAATGAAACTGGATGTACAAGGAGCTGAACTTAAAATTTTGAAGGAGGGAAGGGAAACGTTGAGAAGGACTAAGCTGGTGCTTACGGAAGTATTGAATTCAGAGCTTTATAGCGGGGCGTGTATGTACCATGAAGTGGATGAGTGGTTGAGAAAGAATGGCTTTATAATCTACTCCCTGTTTGCGAATTATAACCATGAAGGAACAAAATACTATGACGTACTCTACATCAATTCGAATACTGAAATGGGCAGGTAATTTTTTAAAAACAGTCAAAGACTAATCCTCCTATGCCTGCGTTGGAATCAAAACATATTTTCTTCTCCATTATTATCCCGTGTTATAACCGCGCGTTGTTTGTCGGAAACACTATCCAGTCTATTCTTGGCCAAGTTTATGATTCTGTGGAAATAGTTTTGGTAGATGATGGAAGCCAGGATAATATTTCTGAAGTAATCAAACCATTGTTAAGCCCTCGGGTAAAATACATTCACACGGAAAACCGTGAACGGGGAGCTGCCCGGAACGCTGGTCTGAAAGAGGCAAAGGGACTGTATATTAATTACTTTGATTCTGATGATATCATGAATCCCTGCTTGAAAGATGTTTGCGATTTTCTTTTGAAAAAGAACCGCCCGCCAGTGGTTTTCGGGGCAATTGAAAATATTACAGCGGACAATAAATCACTGGGTTATGTTTCAATCCCATATTCCGATTTTAAGAAAAGCATCATCCACAATAATTTCCTGGCCTGTGGCTCTGTATTTGTGAGAAGCGATGTAGCCACTGCTTTTGCATTTTCAGAAGACCGGGCACTGAGTGGGACGGAAGATTGGGAATTATGGTTGCGCATATATTCAACACATGACTTTACAGAATACCCGGGGACTATCTTTAAACAACGGCATCATTCCCTTCGAAGTCTCAACCAAGCCAATGCGAAACAAATCACAGAGAGAGAAATCAGTTTTATTTCCCATATTGAAAGTAATAAGAATTTCTTGCGGCAACGTTTTTCAGAATTTGCAATTAGCCTTCTTAAAGCCGACCGTTACTCCCTTATTGCCCTGGCGCAATTAGAGTCTGGAGACAAAAAAAAAGGAAGGGAATTCTGGGTGAAATCGTTCGGGGCATCTTTTGGTGTGGTTGTTAGAAAAAGATTTTGGGCGGTGGCAAGAAAGATTTTGGGCTTATGATAAAATCAATTGTAAAAAAATTCATCCACTCCGTTTTATTAAAGCGGATGTTCTTGATTTTCAATACGGCCAAAATAAATACAATTGATACAATCCTCTTTCCTGCCTTGCAGATACACGCCAATGATTTTTGGGTAAAAGCTGAGAAAAACCCGTTTTTAGAGCAGCGTATTTCAGTGACTGATTTTGTAGAAGAGATTCAAGGAAAACTGAAAATTTGGACAAACCCGAAATGGCGCCAGGATGAATATGTATATGTCACAAACCAATCAGGATGGATAGAACCTAAGACAGGATGGGGTATAAGCATGAACAGAAAACTCATTTATCCATCGCTTGGTTTTTCATCTGCACCTCATGTTCGCAAACCTGATTTTTTTGAAACCTATTTTCGAAAAAAAAAGGTGGTTAGGTTAAATAGGATTGTTTCCCTTCGGGATACGGGTGAGGAAAATTACTTCCATTTTTTTAACGATGTCTTGGCAAAGCTTTTTTATTTGATCGACCATGGA
>JAYSOP010000593.1:0-2313 GCA_043722905.1 Chryseolinea sp. | reverse complement strand
TCAGGCAATCAATAGAAAGGGCATCAATAGTATCTTCCGTAAAACGTACCTGCCGCATGCGATAATAAAGCTTTGCAAATGTTAAGATATAAAATATATGAATAAATTATGGTCAGATTGACTATTTGTAAATATTATTGTTTCAAAATCGATTTATGCGAAAACTCCTGTTAGGTCTGGACATTGGAAGTTCTTCTATAAAAGCTTCCATTGTTGATGCCGAAACAGGCCAATCACTCGCCGCAACACAATCACCCTCGGAAGAAATGCCCATGCTCTCCATTCAACCCGGATGGGCAGAGCAGGAGCCTGAGATGTGGTGGAAACATCTGGTCATCAGTATCCGGGCATCATTTCAGAAAGCCAGCGTAAAGGCGGAAGAAGTGCAAGCGATCGGCATATCTTACCAGATGCACGGACTGGTTGTCGTTGACAAAAATCATAAAGCCCTTAGGCCATCTATCATTTGGTGTGATAGCCGTGCCGTTGGAACGGGTCAGGCGGCAAGCCTCGCGCTGGGCGAAAAATATTGTTTGGAGCATTTCTTAAATTCTCCGGGAAATTTTACTGCCTCCAAATTAAAATGGGTTAAGGATAATGAGCCCGGTGTCTTTGAAAAGATTCACAAAATAATGTTGCCGGGAGATTATATCGCCATGCGATTATCCGGTGAAATCGTTACGACCGATACCGGATTGTCGGAAGGTATTTTCTGGGATTATCAGACCCAAAGTGTGTCTCAAAAGTTATTGGATTACTTTGGATTTGACCAGCGTGTTTTACCCGCCATTGCTCCCGTTTTTTCCGTACAGGGAACGCTTTCGAGGGAGGCGGCCCTTGAACTCGGATTACTCCATGGAGTGAAAATTTCTTATCGGGCAGGAGACCAGCCAAATAATGCTTTCTCCCTGAATGTCTTAAAGCCTGGGGAAACCGCGGCAACTGCGGGTACCTCGGGGGTTATCTACAGTGTCACCGATAAAAATGCCTACGATCATAAGTCAAGGGTTAATTCTTTTCTTCATGTAAACAACCAGGCAAATGCCCCCTCCAATGGTGTGCTTTTGTGTATTAACGGTACGGGTATACTCAATAGCTGGCTGCGAAGAAATACAAAAAGTGCCGGTCCTTCCCTTGACTATGAACAGATGAATGCCCTCGCCTCATCCATTGCGATCGGATCGGAAGGCCTTATGATTTTGCCATTTGGAAACGGCGCTGAACGGATTTTTGAGAACCGGTCTCTGAGTAGTTCTTTCCATGGACTTGACTTTAATCATCATACGCAAGCCCATCTCTTCAGGGCCGCTCAGGAAGGAATTGTGTTCGCCTTGAAATACGGTTTTGAACTGCTTCAGGGTATGGGTCTGAAAACTACCGTGATCCGGGCAGGTCATGCCAATATGTTTTTGAGTTCCGTCTTCAGAGAGGCTTTTGTTAACACGATCGGGGCTCCTCTCGAATTGTATAATACAGACGGCGCTACAGGAGCGGCCATCGGGGCGGGCTTAGGCGCGGGGATCTTCCGGTCGTCGGATGAAGCCTTTAAGGGACTCAAGACGATAAAAGTGGAAGATCCCGACAATAATAAGGCGTCGGAATATCAATCAGCTTATCAGCATTGGAAATCACAACTCAATCAAATTATATGAAGTTAACATTAGGCGACAAAGAGTATTTCAAAGGCATAGGCCAGATTAAATACGAAGGAAGAGATTCTGATAATCCGCTGGCATTTAAATTCTATGATCCCAGCAAAAAAGTAGGTAAGAAAACGATGGAAGAACACTTCCGGTTTTCCATCGCCTACTGGCACACGTTCTGCGGCACCGGGGGGGATCCATTCGGGCCAGGAACCAAGAAATTTCCCTGGGACGAAAGCACGGAGGCTGTACAACGAGGTTATGACAAGATGGACGCTGCCTTTGAGTTCATCACGAAGATCGGCGCCCCTTTTTATTGTTTTCACGACTACGATCTGGTCGATGAAGCACCTACCCTGAAAGAATCCGAAAGCAGGCTGATGAAGGTTGTCGAGTATGCGAAGAAAAAACAAAAAGCTTCCGGCGCGAAATTATTATGGGGCACGGCCAATCTGTTTTCTCATTCACGCTACATGAATGGAGCCGCTACAAATCCTGACTTTGATGTTGTTTGTTACGCCGGCGCACAGGTGAAAAATGCGCTGGATGCTACCATTGCACTCGGTGGTGCCAACTATGTTTTCTGGGGCGGGAGGGAAGGTTACAATTCCTTGCTTAATACCAATATGAAACGGGAGCAAGAGCACCTCGCGAGGTTCCTGCATATGGC
>JAYSOP010000592.1:0-6139 GCA_043722905.1 Chryseolinea sp. | reverse complement strand
GCCGTATTTCCATTGTAACCAGCAGAATATGCTGCCAAGGATCAGTCCTAAAAATGCACCTGAAAAACCTATTAAAAGGCCTTCTGTCATAAAAATCCGTCTGATCTGCCCGGCGTGAGCACCCATCGCATTGAGAATTGAAATGTCTTTCTTCTTATCGAGCGCTAGCATCATCAGGCTAAAAAAGATATTGATGGAGCCGATGATCAAGAGCATTGTAAGGGAAAGGAAAGTAAAAAGCTTTTCCATTTTTAAGAGCTTGTACAAATCCTGGTGTTGTTCTTCATGGTTTAACACGTTGAATGCACTACCAATTTCCTGTTGGATCCTCTCTTCAACTTTAAAAATATCAGCTCCATTTAGCGTCTTGATTTCAAACGACGTTCTTTTGTTTCCGTACCCAAACAATTCCTGCGTAAACCTCAGCGGTACGAGAATGTAATTTTCATCAAAGTTTTGAACGATAGAAAAAACCCCACCCGGAATAATATTTTGCTTCGCGTATAATTTGGAAGGATCAAGGCCAACTGAATTGACATTTTTAATGTAATAAACCTGAAGCGGGTATAATGGATCGTTCGTTGAGATGGACAGGGTATACTGAATACCCCGCCCAATTATGGCATAGTTGATGGGCCCGTCACTTAGCTTTAATTCACCTTCCACAATATTCTCAGCGGGGATACGCTTTTGATTAATAAAATTATCGCTGACTCCTTTAATAATGACGACCTGGTTCGCATCGCGAAAGCGGAGATAGGCATAATCTTCGATTACTTCAGTAACAATATCCACACCCTCTACAGATTTAATTTTATTGAGAAGCACGGCTGATACTTCAAAAGATTTTCCTTCACGGGCTTCGATTTTTATTTCAGCATCAAAGGAATTATTAAGAGACCTCAACAAGTCTTCCAATCCATTAAACACGGATAACACTATTATAAGGGCCGCCGTGCTGAAGGCAATACCTCCAATGGCCAGAATTGAAATTATATTGATGAAGTTTGCCTTTCGTTTAGAGAACAGATAACGTCTTGCAATGAAGAATGGTAGATTCAAATTTAGTATGTTAACCTTATGTAAGCAAAACGTAAACTACTCTAAGGGTTTCTCCGCTGGGGGAATATTAAGGTTTTTAAGGAGTTCCTCCAATTTGTATGCATTCTCCTCCGTTTCATCAATAAAAAAGATCAATTCAGGCACAACCCTCGCCTGTTTCCCGATCTTTTCACCCAGCGCCTTTCTGATTTCTTTCTTTCTTGTATTGATCTTTTCCAGTGTTTGCTGTTTGTCTTTTGCTAACATCATGCTGATATAAATCTTTGCAACACCAAGGTCAGGGCTCATTTTGACATCGGCTATGGTCACAAAAGTATTTTCTAAAATGCCCCTTTTATCACGCTGGAATATTTCGCTTAATTCTTTCTGTATTAAACGACCGAATTTGTGTTGTCTTGTCGATTCTGCCATGGCTTATAAAATTTCTTTACGAATGAATAAGGAACCTCGTTAAAAAACAATAGATTCCGCTTTAAACTTCAGGATTACTACTCTATTTTTCTGTCACATTTAATACGCCCAAATTGATCCGCTATTTCCGCATTAATGACCCTTACCGTTTAGTGGGCTTATTTATACTGCTGCTACTTCTTTACCTTCCATTGTTCTTAACAAATAATAATTTAACCGTCCCTGAGCTCAAAAGCCTTCTGGTAGGGGAGAAACAAAATGAAGGTTATTCAATGTACCTGGAGGTAATAGACAATACGGCTCCACTGGCTGCGTGGACACATGAACAACTGGATTCAGTTTTCGGTCGTTCCATTTTGGCCCGGCATGTTTTGGCATTTATCCTTATTTTTCTTCAAAGTGGGTATTTGGGTATCATGTTCATCAGCAAGAAAGTTTTCAGCGAAAATACCTATATCCCTTCGTTCCTTTTTTCCCTTTTATTTTTCTTTTCTTACGATACCCTTTCTCTATCCAATGAACTACTTGGTTCGGGCTTTTTATTGCTGGCCTTAAACAACTTGTTTCAGGAAATAGAATTCAGAAATGAACGTGATGAAAGCATCTTTAATGTGGGTATCTGCATAAGTCTGGCCTCATTATTTTCCTTTTCTTTTGTTGTGTACTTAGGCTGTGCTATGGTAATCCTGTTCTTGTTTACCCGAAGCACCATTCGCAAATTTTTGCTCCTGGTTTTTGGATTTGTTCTACCGCACCTGTTTACCCTTAGCCTCGCTTACCTGGATGACTCCCAACGTGTTTTATGGGAATATTTTTATTTGCCTAACCTGTCATTTGACCGAATGGTGTTCGTGGATGTAAAAACGCTATTTAGCCTCGGTGCACTTCCGCTTATCTATCTAGTAATTTCAATAGTCATGTTGAACAGAGAGGCACGTTTCAGCAAATACCAGTCGCAGATTCTCCAGACTGTGCTACTCTGGCTGGCATTTTCGTTTTTATTTATCCTTTACACCAAAGACCTCCGTCCACAAAGCCTCATCGTGCTGATTCCAGGTTTTGCGTTTTTATTTACTCATTTTTTTCTGCTAATCCGGAGGAAAAAATTCGTCTTCCTCAATTCATGGATTCTTTTCCTGGGAATAATCAGTGTAGCCTACCTGGCGAGATTTCACAAAATCCAATCAATAGATTACAGCAACTTGGAAGTCAGAAATCAAGCCGGACAAATCACAGATAAAAGAATTTTGGTTTTGGACAATGGTATTAACTTATACAGGCAAAACCATTTAGCAACCCCATTTTTAAACTGGGATTTATCAGCAAATGTGTTTCGATATCCGGAATATTACGAAAATGTGACGCTGATTTACCATTGTTTTGAAAACGACCCGCCTGAAGTTGTTTTCGACAAGGAAAATCTTCTTGGACCCTTTTTTGATCGCATGCCGATGATTAAAAAAGAATACAGAAGGCAGGGTGATCAGTATATTCGCAAGGCTAGCAACTGATTTTACTTACACGCCTGTCATGCCGACCTCCTTCAAAACTTTCATGAAGGAACCGATCTGTTATTTTTTCAGTCAGCTCATACGGAACAAAACGCGCAGGCAAACATAAAACATTCGCATTGTTGTGATTTCTTGCGAGGGATGCCAATTCTTCGTCCCAGCAAATGGCTGCCCGGATACCCTGATGCTTATTGGCAGTCATGGCTACGCCATTGGCACTTCCACAAATAAGAATGCCTAAGTCACATTGCTTTTTCTCCACAGCTTCCGCTACAGCATGCGCAAAATCAGGATAGTCTGTGGAGTCGCTGCTATGCGTTCCAAAATCTTTGGTATCATAACCATGCGATTCGAGCCATTTCAACAGCTTTGCTTTGTAGTCAAAGCCAGCATGATCACCCCCGATGGCAATTTTAGGCATCATGGTTCGATTTGTTGTCTAAGTCTGTCTTCAGCCTCTTCCTTGAGTCTGTCTTCAGCTTCGTCTTTTAGTTTTTGGCGCATGACCCCTGCCGATATGAGAATACTGATTTCATACAAGAAATACAACGGAATGGATATCAAACTTTGACTGAGAGGATCAGCAGTAGGCGTAACAATAGCGCCGACGATGAGGATGATAACAATGGCGTGTTTACGATATTTGCGTAAATAGGAAGGGGTTACAATACCCACCTTGGTGAGAAAGAAAATAACCACCGGTAATTGAAAAAGTACACCGCTGCCGAATACGACCCCTACAATTGTTCCTACATAAGAGGTGATATCAAACTCATTCACAATCATGTCGCTTATTTGGTAATTAGCGAGGAATGAAATCATAATCGGAGACATGACATAGTATCCGAACAATACCCCCAGCAAAAACAAGAAAGAGATTGATGCTACCGCGCCCCGGGATGAATTTTTTTCGCGGTTGTACAATCCTGGTCTGATAAAGCTCCATAATTCCCATACTACATACGGGAAAGCCACTATTATACCAATCACAAATGATGAAACGATATGCATTGAAAACTGGCCGGTCATGAATCGGCTTTGCACTTTAAAAGGAATTTCTTTTACGCATAAGGCATCACCAGAACCAAAAAAATGCCCAATGTTACAAAGCCAGGTAAAGGTTGGAAAATCTACGCGAGCAGGCGCAAAAATTATATTCTGGAAAATCCAGGGGGCGGTAATAAAAGCGGCAATGGTAAAAATCAAGACCGCGGCCAACGCTCGGACTACGTGCCACCTTAACTCCTCGAGGTGTTCGAGAAAACTCATTTCCTTTTCCTGAATTGGCTGCTGATCTAATGCCATGTGAGATTACTTAATGATAACTTGGTATAACCTGATTAATACAATGGGAACTTTTCCATCAAACGATTCACTTTGCGTTTAACGGATTTTAGATGTTTTTGGTCTTCGGGTTTCTGGAGTGCTTCATCGATCAGATCCACAATTTTCACTACATCTTTTTCTTTCATCCCACGGGTTGTGACGGCTGGCGTACCGATCCTCATCCCGGAAGTAACAAAGGGTGATTGCGTGTCAAAGGGAACCATATTTTTATTGATCGTTATATCCGCCTGGATCAAAGATTCCTCAGCCTGTTTGCCCGTAAGCTTTTTGGAGCGCAAATCGATCAGCATAAGGTGATTGTCTGTACCCCCCGAGATTATTTTGTAGCCTCTGGAAACAAACTCTTCGGCCATCACCTTGGCATTTTTTGCGACCTGCACAACGTACTCCAAATAATCGTCGGAAAGTGCTTCTTGAAATGAAACGGCTTTGGCAGCAATCACATGTTCCAAGGGCCCTCCCTGTGTACCCGGAAATACCCCCGAATCCAATACTGAACTTAGTTTTCTTACCTCTCCTTTCGGAGTCTTTAATCCCCACGGATTGTCGATATTTTTTCCAACCAATATCATGCCCCCCCGGGGACCGCGCAGCGTTTTGTGAGTAGTTGTTGTGATTACGTGGCAATGCTCCATGGGGTCATTCATCAACCCGCGCGCAATCAAACCGGCTGGATGAGAAATGTCAGCCAACAGTATCGCCCCCGCGCTATCAGCTGCTTCCCGCAGTTTCTTATAATCCCAATCCCGACTATAGGCGGAAGCTCCGCAAATAATCATTTTTGGCTTTTCCCTCTGCGCGGTTGTAATGAGTTTATCAAAATCGATCGTTCCGGTAGCTTCCTCTACGCCGTAAAAGGTTGGTTGATAGAGTTTACCTGAGAAATTAACGGGGGATCCATGTGTCAAATGCCCGCCGTGAGAAAGTTCAAATCCTAAAATTTTATCACCCGCTTTCAGACAGGCCAGCATAACGGCAGCATTCGCCTGCGCACCGGAATGAGGCTGCACGTTTGCCCATTCGGCCCCAAATAATTCCTTTGCGCGATCGATGGCCAGTTGTTCAATTTCATCCACTATCTCACATCCGGCATAGTATCTTTTACCCGGAAGGCCTTCCGCATATTTATTGGTTAAGACGGTGCCCATGGCCTTCATCACCTGTTCTGAGGTAAAATTTTCAGAAGCTATCAGTTCTATTCCGTTTTGCTGGCGTTCTTTTTCTTTTTGGATGAGATCGAAGATTACCTTATCTTTTTTCATGAACGGTTTTTAAAGAGCGCAAAAATAGGGGAGATAATCCCTAATTCCCAAAGTACAAATGCCAAATCCGATATTTCTTTTACCAGGATCCGCTACTTCCTCCGCCACCAAAACCGCCACCGCCACCAGAGAATCCTCCACCAAAGCCACCGCCTCCTCCGCGTCCGCCAAACCCACCACCATACCATCCGGCCCCGGAGGACCATCCGCTTCCACGGGAATTTCCGCCCCCTCTTATCCGACTGATGATAATAATGATTAACAAAATAATTAGTGTAGACCATACCGAGCCGCCGCGCCCTCTCCGCTGTCCCCTGGGTTGGGTTTCGGCCTGATACTCTCCTCCAATCGCCTGGATCATAGCGGATACTGAAGCCTGAATTCCCCCTTCATAATTGTTTTGACGAAAATAGGGTGCCATCTCATTTCTGATAATCTGATTACATATGGCATCCGGCAGAGGTCCTTCAAGCCCTTCACCCACCTCAATTCTGACCTTCCGATCTTGCACTGCAATAAATAAAAGAGCACCATTGTCATTTGCTG
>JAYSOP010000591.1:0-6564 GCA_043722905.1 Chryseolinea sp. | reverse complement strand
TGCTTAATGTGCTCATGTGTTAAGGTGTTGATGTTTCTGGGTTATTCTTGCTTCACTATTCGCCATTTTTTTTGTTATTAGGGATTATTTTCATCATTCGTCCAGATTTAATCAACACATCAACGCCTCAGCACATTAACACCACAGCACATTAACACATTAACACCCCAACACATCAGCACATTTTAAGTCGATTTGTTGTTTGAATAATATGTCACAAAGCCAGTTGCTGCTTCAAATCGTTCTTTTGATCCTGATCGATATTTATATTTATACATCGGTTTTCAGGACCACCCGCCGTTTTAATCCATTCTTGAAAAATTTTGTCCGTATTGGCATTTGGGTGATTTCCGCAGCGGCAATTACAGCAGTGATTTGGTATGCAGTAAGCGAGCCTTATTACCGTTCAATGAGCATCCGACAATGGATTATTACCTCGGTCATTATTATTTACGTCTCTAAAATATTCACAATATTTTTTATTTTCCTGGATGATATTCAGATTAACACACGGCGGTTTATTCGCTTGCTAAAAAAAAGGTCGCATACAACTATTCAAGGTAAACCCATCACCCGTGCTGAGTTTTTTGATAAAGTGGCGCTTGTTTCTGCGACCGTGCCTTTTGCCTCAATGGTGACCGGAATTTTATCGGGGGCAACTGATTATCGTGTGGTGCAAAAAACAGTTTTCTTACCCAACCTACCGGCCTCATTTGATGGGCTTCGGATTGGCCAGATCTCGGATATTCACGCGGGCACCTTTTTTAATAAAAAAGGTGTACAGGGCGGTGTTGAAATGCTTATGAGGGAGAAAGCTGATGTTATTTTTTTCACAGGTGACCTGGTAAATTATCAGACCGATGAGGTGAATGATTACATCAATATTTTTGATAAAGTGAAAGCGCCTTTGGGCGTGTTTTCTACTACAGGGAATCATGACTACGGCAATTACCGCAAATGGTCTGATGAGGATTCGAAGCAAAAGAATTTCAAAGACATGTTAGTGGCGCATCACCAGATGGGATATCGGCTTTTGATGAATGAAAATCATTTGCTCACGTTAGGACAAGACAAGATCGCTATCATTGGAGTAGAAAACTGGGGTGTGGGACCGGCTCACCGTTTTCCGAAATATGGAAGATTGCAGGATGCCTGTCGGGGGACAGAAGAAGTGCCCGTGAAACTTTTGTTATCGCATGACCCCACTCATTGGGACGCCGAGATACTTCCGCAATTTCCTCAAATCGACCTCACTTTTGCCGGACATACCCATGGTTTTCAAATGGGTATCGAGGTAGGAGATTTTAGGTGGAGTCCTTCTCAATACCGGTATAAACAATGGGCAGGTTTGTATAAAACCGGTGATCAATATTTGTATGTGAACAGAGGGTTCGGATGCATCGGATACCCAGGCCGTATCGGGATGCCGCCTGAGCTGACGATCCTGGAATTAAAGAGGGGTTGAGTGTTGAAAAGATGTCAACCGAGACGATTAATTGCTTACTATTTGCCGCAGTAAGTAGATTGAATCTTAAAACTCATCACTCTGCTTAAAATTAACGGGGCGCCCTACTTCACTGCTTACCGCTTCCTGCATACTGCTTACTATTTTTTTTCCACCGCATGCCCGCCGAACTCATTTCGCAAGGCCGCAATTATTTTTCCGGAAAACGTATCGTCCTGCAATGAGCGATAGCGCATCATCAATGAAAGAGCAATAACAGGAGTGGCGATTTGTTTTTCCAGGGCCGTCTCAAGCGTCCATTTTCCCTCACCGGATGAATGCATAATGCCCTTGATCGTTTCCAGTTTTGGATCTTTCGAAAGGGCGTTTTCAGTGAGTTCCATCAGCCAGCTTCTCACCACGGAGCCGTGATTCCATACGCCGGCAACAGATTCCAGGTTCAGGTCAAATTCGCTCTTGTGCAAAACTTCAAACCCTTCTGCAATCGCCTGCATCATGCCGTATTCAATGCCATTGTGGATCATTTTTACGAAATGTCCCGATCCGGATGGGCCACAATATAAATAGCCAGAGGGCACGGAAATATCTTTGAAAAAACCTTCGCAGTAATTGAAAGCTTCTTTCTTTCCTCCAATCATGGCACATACTCCATGGAGGGCACCCTCCATACCCCCACTGGTACCACAATCCAAAAAATCAATGGCCTTCTCCTGCAGTTGTTTTGAACGGCGGATCGAATCTTTGTAGTTTGAATTGCCTCCATCAATAATGATGTCACCAGCTTTGAGCAGGGGTGTCAGTGTGGCAATGGTTAAGTCAACCGGATCGCCCGCGGGGATCATTAGCCAGACGACTTTTTTTCCCTTTAAAGAAGATAGGAGTTGCTCAATGGATGACGATGTTTTTACACCTTTTTGCGCGATGGCTTCCAGGGCCCCCTGGTTTAGATCAAATGCGGAGACATCATGTTTATGATGAAGCATATTCAATCCAAGGTTAAAACCCATTTTACCAAGACCAATAAGTCCGATTTGCATATTGTATGTTTTTGTTAAGAGTTATTTTCGCCGATCATATGATGCGCAAGGCTATCATAAAGATTTTTATATTTTTCAAATTGCTGTTGGTATCCTGCCGTAAACTCAGCCTGGGGGAGAATGTCGGTGATTTCAGCAGGTTTTAATTGTTGAAAATCGTGAATAATATGTAAGTTCTTCATCGCGAGGTATGCGGCACCAATGGCCGAGGCATCTGCGATGTTGATCAAACATATTTTTTTGCCGAAAATATTGGCCAGGATCTGAAGCCATTGCGACGAATGAACAAAGCCGCCGCTCACGTGGATTTGGCGGATGACCAACCCTGTGCTAATCATACTATGCGCTATGTGGTATAGGGCCATTGAAATCCCCTCAACAACGGCTCTTGTAAAATGGGCCTGGTTATGAAAACTCCGTATTCCAAAAAACACCCCACAGGCATCGCTGTTCCATATCGGCGCCCGCTCTCCCAGTACGAAGGGAAGAAAGATCAATCCTTCTGCGCCCGGGTTAGTGTTGGCCAACGTCTTAAATAATTGTGTGTAGTCGTTGGCACTGTCCAGTTTACTGCCCAGAAAATTTTCTACGTACCATTTTAAGATCACCCCGCCATTGTTCGTTGGTCCCCCACAAACATAGTCGGTGTCATTTAACCGGTAGTTAAAAGTCATTGCCTTGAAATTATGCATCGGTGCCTTTCGTGTGACCCTAACAGCACCACTGGTACCAATTGTCAGGGCCATGATTCCATCTTCGGTTGCAAAGCTTCCAACATTGGCAAGGCAGCCGTCACTCGCGCCAATATAAAAAGGCGTTTCTGTCGTTATGCCCATCTGCTTACATAGAACGAGATCATTACAGGTAGCCTGATGGTTAGGATTCACCAACGTAGACAGATGATCCGGCCTGAGTGAGGTTAGGTGCAAGGCATTTTCATTCCAGGTTAATTTTTCGGTATCCATCAATCCCGTGGCCGATGCAATGGAATAATCGACTTCAAACCGCTGAAATAATTTATACCAGATATATTCTTTTATAGAAATAAACTTGAATGTTTTTCTAAATAAGTCTCCTTGGTGATCTTTCAGCCAATGTATTTTGCAGAGTGGAGTCATCGCGTGGATGGGTGTGCCTGTTTGCTCGTAGATCATTTCTGCGGATGAGGATTGCAGGATTTTTGTAGCGATCGATGCACTCCTGTTGTCGGCCCAGATAATCATATTCATCAGTGCATTGCCACCCCTGTCAACAGGAATAACGCTATGCATGGCACTGCTGAGCGATACTGCCTCCGGCGATGTCTCCAGATGTTGCGTGATTCGCAGAATACATTTGAGGAAAGCCTGCCAGATAATTTCGGGGGCTTGTTCCTGATAGCCTGCCTGAGGATGCAAAGTGGGATAGGAAACATGCGCGGAATAAATTACGATACCGGCAGAATTCATCGCAATTGCTTTTGCGCTTCCTGTTCCGATATCAATGCCGATGACGTATGACTCCATCCATTTTTCTCCCAATATAAAAAAGAAAGGGCACCTGTAAATAACAAATGCCCCCGGGGTTAGGTATTATATATAATTTTCTAATGAACAGCCTCCATTTCTTTCCTTCTCTTTGCGTCAATGGAATAACGGCCCGCGCCAAAAATAATAAATACTACCAGGCCGCCTAAGACGAGGAGCGATAGCCAGAGTTCCATATGGTTGCCGATAGAGAGAAATCCTTTTGGTGAATTTACAAAAATCACAGCGCCAATCAGAATGGGCAATTGAATCAAACATACGATACGGGTAAAGAGCCCTGCGGCGATGAGAGGTCCACCCAATATATGCGCAAATATAATGTAGTGGGCCAATGCTGCCCCAGCAAACCAGGTGGTAATACCCGACGTGGTATTTTGCAGATCATCCATATGGGTTATGAACTGAATCCCTTTGAAGGTAAGGAATATGCCTAAAGCAATTCGGAAAATATCCAGAAAACCAGGGCGATGACTATTGCCCCACGATTCAACGTTGGTTATCACACTCATAGCATGGAAAGTTGGTGAGATACAAAGTTTACAAAAAAAAATGTTATGGAACAATATTGTGGTTGAAACATTTAGCAGTATTGATTTCACTGATACAGATTCGGTTTCACAACACCTGTTTCCGGACTACGCCCTGTGAACAGCCCCCTCCCTTGAAAAAAGAAGGGGAAAAATGGCACCTTCATTCGCAACTCTTTTTATTCTCACGCTGAGTTTGAGCGGTAAATAATCAATGAGTGTGTTAGAAAAAGAAACGTTGTGAAATTGGATTTAAGGGGCGGTTTGCGAGGGAGTCAAATGGGAAATAGAAGTACAAAAAAAAACTGCCCGTTGGACAGTTCTTTATGTGCAAACAATATCCTGATCAATAATCGTTGTTACTGTTTGTTCGGTTAAATCCGCCGCCGCCACCACTTCTTCCATAACCTCCACCACCACCACTGCGGGGGGCATCAGTTTTTGGTCTTGCTTCGTTAACAACTAAGGTCTTTCCTAGAAAATTGAAACCGTTCAAGGTGGTAATAGCCTGTCGGCCTGCAGTGTCATCCGTCATCTCGATGAATCCGAAACCGCGGCTACGCTGCGTTACTTTGTCCATAATAATTTTGGCGGATGAAACTTCGCCGTACTCTTCGAATAATCCCTTCAATTCCTGTTCGGATGCCTTAGAAGGGATGTTGGCAACGTAAATGTTCATTGTTTTAAATAAGTAAATGAGAAGATAGAGTTAGTGCGAACTGACCCCCTTTGATTGGCGAACATAAATGAAAAGTTGTTCCACCGAAAAAGAATAATCAATTAACAAGTTAAAGGTAATAAAAAATAATAATATCACGCGCAAGCTATTAATGCCCTTTTTGCGCTATTTCCGGATCCATGGGATGGATCAATGCGTTGTCGGGGCAAAATAAGCGGCAGGGGCAACCTATTTGCCCAAATCTTAGAAAGCGCCTTCAAAGGCCTCCAGAGCCATCAATTTCAATGTCGGTCACACATTTAGGGTTAATAAGATGTATGGCCGGGCATTTTTAAGCAGGCTTTACGCTGGGTCGAGGAAAGTGGAAATATTATGGCGCAAATGAAATAGTGTTCTTTTCATCAGCGAGCGCAAGATTGGCGGTTAGGAATCATAAAGGCGCAAAGTTATTCGCGCCTTTATGATTATGATTCACTGCTAGTAATTTAATACGCCCTGTCAACACTTCCGGTCCCGTATACCTTCTTTTGGGCATTTTTCGTGTTCCCTTTGTGCTTCACCAGACCGCTGCCGGCAACAATAGCGTCAATAGTGTTGCTCACGTTTAATTCGCAAATGCCGGAGCCGCTCACTTTAATTTTGGCTGTCTCCATGGGGCAATTGTAACCGTTTATTGTGCCAGCGCCGCTGATGAGTGCTTCCAGGGAGGTTGCATATCCGCGTAAGGCAATGTTTCCAGATCCGGTAACCTCTGCTTTTACAACATCGCCTTTTAGATCTATGTCCATGCTGCCGTTGCCATTCACCGCGAGGTTGATGGTACTGGTGGCCAGGGAGTTTTCAGCGATTATTTTTCCGCCTCCATTCACCTGTAGCTCATTAATATTTTTCATACTGACGTATAGCTTCATCGTTGGATTAAGTTTGATATCATCAATTTTAGCCCACAAGCTTTTGTTAGTGCTTTCGGGTCTTCGTTCGATGTTAATCATTAAGATCCCATCCACAACCTTAATATCGCTTACAGAAAATATTTCAGCCAGGGCCTCAACCGTTACTTCCTGCTTGTTCGTTTGTTTCAGATAAACCGTATAGTTGGAGTTTACATAGATAGATTTGAATTCCGGAAGCTCCAGGATTTTTTTTGTTACCTGTGAAAAAGCCAGCTGACCAAGAAGACAAATTACCAGCGTAAGAATTTTAGTTTTCATAGAATTGTTTTTAATGGGGTTCAGGATTATATGGTTAATACAAATTAATGGTAAATGGTAAGAGGGCGTTAAAAATTTCAATCAATTCAAATCGAATTTTAGTTACTCATCAGGCGTTT
>JAYSOP010000590.1:0-9547 GCA_043722905.1 Chryseolinea sp. | reverse complement strand
TCGTACATGATGGCATTTAAAGAACAGTTTCTTATTCCGTTTGCGCGTTATCATTATTACAAGGGTGGAAAAAAACATGAGCGCGACGCACGCAGTTATAGGGTTAAAGAGGTTGAGATAGGGGTGGAGTGGCAACCAATTAAGAATTTTGAAGCGGTGGCGATGTATACCATTTCTGCAAGAAGGTTTGAAGACGCTTTATTACCGGACAATTTTCAGGAGGGAAGTTTGCTAAGGTTACAATTTCAGGCAAACTTTTAGAGATTAAAAATGGCCCACATAGGCAACTACGATGACTGAATTCCGGAAAAATTAATAATTCCTTAACCTTCGTTGTCAAGGAAGTTCTTAAAATTCGGTCTAGATTTGAGAAGCCAAACAATTACTTCTTAATACGAAAGAATTTGCCCTGTTGAGGAAAACAACCGCTAATGGCAAAAAAGAAACGTGAGGTTGATATTGTGGTTTTATCGGATATCCATCTCGGCACCTACGGCTGCCATGCGGAAGAACTACTCAAATATCTCAAGTCTATCCGTCCCAAAAAATTAATTCTCAACGGCGACATCATAGATATGTGGCAGTTTAGCAAGCGTTATTGGCCAAAATCACACATGCAGGTGATAAAACACATCACTGGCCTTCTTACAAAAAGCACAAAGATTGTTTACCTTACGGGAAATCATGACGAAATGCTCCGGAAATTTGCCGGATTTAAGTTAGGTTCATTCCGAATCGACAACAAGGTGGTAATGAATTTACAGGGGAAAAAAGCCTGGATCTTTCACGGCGATGTGTTTGATGTTACCATGCAGCATTCGAAATGGCTTGCCCGGCTGGGGGCTGTTGGATACGATATGCTCATTGTCATTAATACGGTTGTAAACTGGCTGCTTACAAAATTTGGCAGAGGAAAAATTTCGCTTTCAAAGAGGGTAAAAGACGGTGTTAAAACAGCGGTTAAATTCATCAATAAATTTGAGGAGACAGCAGCTGAAATCGCCATTGAAAACAAATATGATTATGTGATTTGCGGCCATATTCATCAGCCAGAGTATAGAAAAATACAAACGGAAAAAGGAGAAGTACTGTATTTAAACTCCGGCGATTGGGTAGAAAATCTGACAGCCCTGGAGTATGATGGTAAGCGATGGAAGATCTACCGGTATTTTGATGACAAAGTGGCCCAATCCACAAAGCTTCCAAAGAGAATATTAAATAACCTGGATAGTGACCTTATTTTTAAAGATCTGGTGAACCAGTTTATTACCATGAAAAAGTGAAAATACTCTATGCTATTCAAGGTACAGGAAACGGCCATATTGCCAGGGCCGAGGACGTTGTGCCAGTCCTTCAGCAATATGGCGAAGTAGATCTTTTTGTAAGCGGCGCCCAGGCGGACATAAAACTTCCCTATCCACTAAAATATAAATCCAAAGGACTAAGCTTCTATTTTGGTAAGGATGGTGGTGTTGACCTGATGAAGACATTCAAACGCAACAGCGCGAAGGATGTATACTCCGAAATCAAAAAATTCCCTGTTGAAAAATATGATTTAGTGTTAAATGATTTTGAACCCATTACTGCCTGGGCTTGTCACCGAAATGAAGTACCCTGCGTGGGGCTTAGCCACCAGGCTGCCCTTTTATCAAACCTCATTCCAAAGCCAAAAGGTTTTGATCCGGTAGGGGAGTGGATCCTTCATAATTATGCTCCGGTGAAAACTTCGGTCGGTTTTCATTTTTCCAGTTTTGAAGAGCACATTTATACACCGGTCATCCGTGCCCGGGTAAGGAACGCCCGAGTAAAAGACCTCGGCCATTATACCGTCTATCTTCCCGCTTATGATGAGGAGAAGTTGTTGCCCTTGCTCGGGAAACTATCAAAGATAAAATGGCAGATATTTTCAAAGCACGTCAAGAGGCCTTACCGCGTTTCAAAAATTTCCGTTTTCCCAATTAATAATGAAGATTTCACCATCAGTATGGCTACCGCATCAGGTGTGCTTTGCGGCGCTGGTTTTGAAACGCCTGCGGAAGCCTTGTATCTGAATAAAAAATTAATGGTTGTACCCATGGACAAACAATTGGAACAACACTATAATGCCGCCGCCCTGAAGTCGATGGGGGTACCCGTACTGAAAAAAATGCGTAAAAAGAACGTTGAAAAAATACTTGCCTGGACGGAGTCTGATGAACGTATTTCAGTCCGATACGAAAATATTACTGCCAGGGCTGTCGAACATGCTGTGAGGTTGGGAGGGAAGGGGAACCGCTAAGTCCGATCCCTTCTATCAACAGGCTGCGCTAAAAATCGGCGGCGATGATTATATTGAAAAGATCACAGGATTGAGAGCGTTAACCTGTAAAATCAATGCTGTTTTAAAAAAGCACTTTATCATACGAAAAGGAATTTCTGAATTAAGGGCTGGTACTATGATCATTAACGGCAACACAAAATCTGTCAGCATAAGCAATCAAAACATTCTGCTAAGCGACCATGAATTTCAACTGCTGTTTTTCTTTGCTCAGAATCTCGACAAAATGATTACGCTGGAAAACCTTCTCCACAATATTTGGGGATCTGCCATTTACCTGGCAGAGAGTTCTGTGGAGACCTATCTTCATAACCTGCAAAAGAAAATAGGCAAAGGCTTTATTCACCGGGTGCAACCTGGTTCATATCGTTTCATTCCGCAGTAAGTTCGCTTGTTTCCAACGTATTACTAAAGGCAATTTTTGTGAAAAAGTATGCGCTGGGTTTTTTCTTTCGTTCTTTGGTTTGCCAGTCGCACTCACACAAACCAAATTTATATTTGGGCCCCAGGCTCCACTCAAAATTGTCCCAGGTACTCCAATGATAATAACCCCTGACATCCACGCCTTCCTGAATCGCCTGATGGGTAATGGTTACGTAATCCCGTATTGCCTTGATACGCTTTGTGTCATCATTCGTGCAGATTCCATTTTCAGTAATGATGATGGGTTTCTTGTATTTATTCCAGAAGCGGGTCATACATTCCTTTAACCCTTCCGGATAATATTCCCACATATCGTCGTGCGCTTTCCCTTTTGCTAATAACTTATCAGGCTTTTCTAAATAGGTCAGGGGGAAAGGGTCGAATCCGATTCGTGCGTAATAACTCATTCCGAAAAAGTCAATCGCGCGGAATTGATCCGCTGCATAATCCATAAATAACCAGTCAAAAACCTTCGCGGGAATTTTTCCGAGCAGATTATCGCCCTCAAATACTGTGCAATTATGGGATATCCCGATGGGGGAATCCGGGTATTTGTTTTTGATGTAATCATACAGACTTTGATGCGCGTTGGCGATGTTCCTGATTACTTTCCTGGCTTTGAAAATATTCTTGCTAAAAGGCGGAAATTCTCCGGCAATCCATCCCAGGCTCGTATAAAGATTAGGTTCATTAAAAGTATTCCAACTGGTAACATACTGCCCGAATGTATCGACTACTTTTTTTCCGTAGTCAACCCAACGCTCTATGTTTGACTCCAGTAGCCAACCACCGGATTTTGAAAACCACAGCGGGTTTGCGAAGTGGTGCAACACCATCATTATCTGCACACCCCGTGTCCTTAAATCCTCCAGGTGCATACAGTATTGTTTAACCGTAGGCTCATCGAGGCCCGCGAAAGGCTGACGCTGCAGTTTGCTCCACATAAGACTCATTCGGTAGTGGGGTGCAAGAGAAGCTATAAGGTCACTATCCTCCTTATACATTTTTTCGTGATCTGTTGTCCGGTTAAATACATTTCCGTCTCGCGAGTGCACATTGATCCAGTCGTGTTCAAAGGGGGTTTCAATCTGATAGGCTGAGGTGCTCGTTCCGAACGCAAAGGTCTCAGGAAAAATGAGTTTCATGGGCAGCAAATATAGAAACTATCAGATGTTCCGGTTGACCTTTTTCTATTTAAAGAGGAAATTGAAGTGCACTGGATCCAGAAATGGTTTCATTACTGAAGTTTTTCGGCAGCTGAATTATAGTAAAACATTCCAAATTTCCGGTAAGGCTGAAGATCTGAATAGGTGATCCTTGCCTCCGTTACATCGCTGGTTTTGATCAGGTATATTTCTTTGGGATTATCTGACTCACCGGCTAATCCAACAATGATGTAAACATCCATCGACTGACCTTTTTGAATATCGAAACGTTTCATGTCGTTCCCAAAAATATTCATGGCTTTAAGTGAGCTTATCGACGGAATGTAAATACATTCCACCACAAATTTTGCCATCGTATCCTTATTGCGAAACTCAAATTCCAGCTGAGGTATTTCGTCTTGCTCCCGACCATTCCCTGCCAGAACTTTCTGGCGACTCTGAATATTGAGCGTAAAAAAATGCGGATCAAATAAACTGACCACAAAACCTTCAAACCCTTTGTCTCCTTTTAACATCAAAGGTTCCTTATGGCCTTCGGTTAGTGTATTTGTGTTCTGAAGTCTATTGTTCCGTGTCCGTCCCTGCCTGGAAAATATTACTACCAATGCGGTGAGGGCTAAAAATCCTATTAGAAAATATAAATATTTTTTAGGAATCAGGACCTGCTCCTCAGAAAGCACTTCCTCGTACACATCAGTCAGCGGAGTTGACTCTTCAGAACCGGACTGAATATCGGCTACGGAATCACTATACGAAGTAGAATCGTTTTCAAAAGCAGTTTGTTCCGAGAGCGGTATATCCATGGGGTCTCCGATCTCCAGTGTATATTTTAATGTCTTATCCGTCTGCAGGTCGCTTTCGCCTGAAATTATGTACTGGTTATCCTCATAGCTGATCAGCAGATAGGCCTGATACTTTTTCCACACTCCATTCTGAAAAACTTCTTTTTGAAACTCACTCTTAATTATTCCACTGGTGTACGGAGTAAATACAGGGTCAGAAATAATTTTTTGCTTAAACTCAGGATGTTCGAGAAAAAGTTTTTCCTTAAGTGAAATACAATTTGTACGGCTGATTTTCTGGGTATAAAAAATCATTTCCTCATTATAGATGGATTGGAAGGTTTCTTCACTTCTCCAATTGTTCGCGTAATTCCATTTTTTAACAAGGTCTTTTATCTCCCGTGTGTCGAGCTCAAAATTTTGGGCCATACTCCAAGGGAATATCAATGTTAAAAAAAGGATTATTTTCACACTTAAACTGTTCATATACCTACGCCTTCTTTACATACAATCATACCAATCTTGTACCGCAATATTCTAAGGTATTTCTTGAAACACCAGGTAAGGCTTGCAAAGCAACCATCCTTAAGATCTGCCATACCGACCAATCCGAGGGATTAATAGACGGTTGAACCATTCTTACCGCGCTTAGGTGCCCCAGACCAGTCATATCATATTGATAATCAGTATATTACACGGAATATCTGGAAAGATATCCTAAGCGAGGTTTTAAGCAGTTACCTATTAAAAAACTTAGCAGCGCCTTAAACCGGGGATTCTACATGTGGAGGTTTTCAACAAAAAAAGCAGAACAGGCCAACGTGAGCAAAAACCGGTTACAGCATTTTGCCCAAATAAGCCTGGAGCCCCTGAAAACTCATGAGATCAAGTCAATTCATAATTTCAAATCAATCTTTTTACCTGTTTTAGCAGCCTCGAAAATCGCGTCAATGATCTTTAAATCTTTTAGACCCTCTTCACCGTCAACGGGAACGAGAGGCTTTTTCCCTTGAAGGATCATGCCGGCCATTTCATCCATTTGTACTGTTTGATGGGTGACATGCGGGTTGTTCAGTTCGCCAAGGTGGGTACGCCCTTTGATCGGGCCATACCCGGTTGAGGGCTGTAATTCCGCAAACCCTTTTTCGCCATTCAAAAAGAACCGGTCGAGGTTATTCATGGTATAAGTCGACAGACAGGAAGCCACGGCTCCGCCGGGAAAGCCCATCTGAAATAGAATTGTTTCGTCAACACCTTCTTTAAATTTTTGGGGATCCGTTTTGGTTTCCTGTGCCGTTACCCAAATGGGATCTTCGCCTATCATGTAGCGGGAACCATTCACTGAGTAAATACCGATATCCATCATGGCCCCACCCCCAGCGAGTTTCTTATTCAGCCTCCATTGGTCCGGGTTTCCAATTTTAAAACCACTTAGTCCCTGGAAAAACAACGCTTTTCCAAAAGCGCCTTCGCGCCTCATCCGGATAATTTCAAGGGTGTTGGCTTCAAAGTGCATTCTGTATCCGATGAGCAATTTTACGTTTGCTTTTTTACAGGCATCCACCATTTCCTGACCTTCGGCTGCATTCAATGCCATAGGCTTTTCGCAGATCACATGCTTACCGGCTTTCGCAACACGTATAGCCTGGTCGTGATGAAGGCCGTTCGGGGTAATGACATAGACCGCATCGATATCCTTATTATTTTTGATAGCGTCAAAATTTTCATAGTTATAACAGTTCTTTTCCGGAATAGCATACTTGCTTTGCCATTCTTTAACTTTGGAGGGAGTACCGCTGATAACACCAATCAGTTTAGCCATTTTACAAGATTGCATCCCTTCGGCTACACGGGTTCCGTAGCTACCCAATCCCATAATCGCTACGCGCAAGATCGGGCCCTGGTACGGCGCTTCATCATACCGTTTGAGATTTTCAGAATAACCTGAAGGTAAAAGGGGTAACGCAAAGGCTGAGGCAGTAATTTTTTGTAGAAAGTCACGACGGGATTTCATAACGGCTATTTCTTTTAATTAATTAAAGTAATACAAGGTTTTTCCTAATTAGGAATGAACCAAATGTAGTAAATCTTTTGACTTAACGTTATCTGTTTGCAGGGTCATTTTCTAACACTGTGATAACGATTTAGAGCTTTTCCTGGTACCGGGTTGAGGATCCCGGAAGGATTTAGTAAATAGGAATAATAAAGAATCAAAAAGAGTCATTGACAATGCCGGACGGATCGCAATGGCTATCGTCAGGGAAATGATAAACGAAATAAGCGCCTGTTAATCACAGGAATTCCCCTGGTGAATGGCTAATAAATAATTAATAAGCCTTTGTAACCTTTCTGATCATTCCATCGGCTTTGGTAATCACATATAGATCATTATTAAAGTGATCATAACCGATTCTCAGATGTAATCTTTTGGTTTTGCTCATTTGACTCAACGCTGTCTCCCTGCCATCCTGAATAATTGATATTTCGTAAACGGTAGAATCCGTGAGGTGATCATCCATGCTGGCATAGAACAATTTTCCATTAACAATATCTCCGAAAATATATTTCTTTTTCAGTTTTTCCAGGTCGCCTTCGTATAAATAACCACCGCTAATGGCGTACCCATCTGTATGATCATATTGAATAAAAGGTTGTCTGTAAAGGGGGTGACCATGCTCCGCCGTATTGAAAACAGTTTTCAGGTCTCTTTTCGTTGATATCCCGAAGATCCCTTCTCTTTCCGGCCACCCATAGTCACCTCCCTTTTCGACAATATTAATCTCCTCGATGTTCGATTCACCGATATCCGTCACTATCATTCTGTTGCCGTGGGCTTGGTCCCAGGTCATGCGGTGCGGATTGCGAAAACCAAATGCCCAGATTTCTTTCAGGGTCAAAGGATCCGGATTTTCATTAAAAGGGTTGTCAGCGGGAATTCCGTATTTTCCATTTCTGCTGTTTTTTCCCAGGGGATCGATGCGCAGTATAGTACCTAAAAATGATTGTAGCTTATGACCCATCTCAGGATGTCCGATATTGTTGGTACCGCCGTCACCGAAACCCCAATACAACATACCATAATCCGGATTATTTTTGTCAAGTCGTGGAACGAACCCGATATCCTGTGCGCCGTGCCCAAAGGTTGGTGCGTGTAACCGAAGCAATTCACGCCGGGTACCTTTAAAAACCCGCTGGTGTATGCGGTTCATTTTCCATTCAGACAAAACCCATTGCACACCAGCCTTGACAGAGTCTGACCCGGTATAATCCGCCGGTTGGCCGTTAAACTTTTCCGCATGTGTGATATACAGGATTCCATTATTTAGAAAATCAGGATGAAAATCAAAACTGCCCAGTCCCGTAGCGATACCCGGGCCACTGCTGAAATCTTTAACTTCCGATCGCAGATCCAGAAACACCTCTGATTTCCCGCGAGTGATCAGGTAAAGAACCCCCCCTTGATCGCTGACAAACAATCTGCCATCTCCCGAAGGGTGGGGTCTCAGGGTAACAATGCCCAGATCCGGAGAACTGTTTTTTAAACGTGGTATCTGAAGGACCTCCTCAAGCGCTATTTTCAACCCGGACTTTCTGACCGGCGCTACCAGCCTTCCACTAAGCGCTTCTTTATTATTTTCTCTAAGCTCTACCGTTAAAGGCTTAATTCCATGCTGTTCAGTTTCATCGTGGATGTAGGATAAAATTGCATGGATTTCCTGGTCATTCAGCCTTTCGAAAGCAGGCATGGTTTGTTTGTACCGGGCCTGAAGGGCCGTTGCTCTCTCTTCTCCTGATTGAATTGATTTGGTCGGATTTCTGATAAATGTGGTCAGGATTTTTTCAGAAAGGAGCAAAGTAATGCCACCCAACCTCGGCCCTATGCCTTCTTCTTTAATAGCATGACAGGAATTGCATTGTTGCGTGAAAAGTTGTTTTCCAGCTTCCAGGGTTTTCTGGTCGGATCTGTATGCAGGGTCTTTTTTTTTAGCCAACAGGAAGACAATGCCCATGGCCAGTAACAAAAACGCTGATGCATAAAGGGAATATCGGACCATATTATTGAAAATTAAGAATTCTTTGGCTTTGTTCAGACAAAGTGGGAGCGTTTTTTTCTGTTCTGTCTGTCAAATCGTGAAAATCATTTGTTGTGTACTACGTCCGCAAAAAGTCATCGTGAAGTAATATTGAAGGCCAATGATAGGAGGGTAGCTAAATGTTGCCAGGACCGAAAATTTTATTTGTTGCAAATTTCCACTCGCAGAGATTCAGTATAAAAAGTCCCTGCAATCGAATCTATTTAGGAGATGTATTGGTTATGATTAACGGGGGACCTGCAACTTATTTGTCTCGGAGTCTGGGTAACCAACAATAAATTAACTTGAGTTCATGCATAAGCGATCACCCACTCTTTTTTGAAACTAACAAACTTTTATGGTCTCTATATTGAGAAGGGCACCAAGCTTAATGATTTTTGAACTGATGTGACCGATGCCTATGGCGCAGTGATGAGCAGGGCCATGTATGTTCCATTCATTTACAAACCTTCGTGCACCGATTGAAAAACGATAACGGCTATTGGTATTGCCAATTTCAAGTATGGGCCCGGCAACGGATTCTGCTTCGGCAATCAGGAAGAACAATTGTCCGCCTGGTTTTTCTACTACTGATAGCAAAGTTACAGGTCCGTTTTTGACTGACATTTCAACGGATAACCCCCTGCCTACCTTTCCGTGATAAACCTTCAGCGGACGAACCTTGATCCTACCTTCCGCAATATCAACATGGCAAGGCCCATCATGGCCCATTAATACGACATCATCTTTAAAATCCATGGCATAAAACTCGGTAAACGATCCTCC
>JAYSOP010000589.1:0-2310 GCA_043722905.1 Chryseolinea sp. | reverse complement strand
CAGAAACAAGTAGATAAAAAAAGCATTCAAACAGGTCGCTGAAATAAAGGTAAGCCACATGGTGTGATTGTAATCTGCGGCTTTTTGATTTTTCAGGATGAGAAGAAACCAATAAGAAAAATACATCAGTACGGGTAAAATGGCTATCAAAAATATCCATGAATACTGCCCGCCAAAAGTTTCCTTAAGGTAGACCAGTAAACCTCCTACTGCGATGGTGAAAAAAGCAATTACAAAATAGAAGGTTCCCACTATGCCAAGTTTCGCACTCAGGGTGACATCGCCCCTTTTTAGATCTTCTGTATGCTGATAAATCTGTGTTAAAGGGTAATTAGCCCAAAGCATTGCACTGGTTAATAAACCGGGTAGAAAGACGCTCCATTTCCAAATGTTTTCCAGGGCAAAATCGTTAACACCGATATAGCACATGATAAACGTAAACAATCCCTGGAACAACCCAGTGATCACCCAGCTGGTCACTGCGTATTTTTTTAACCGGACAATTGGGTGGCTATAAGCTTTGGAAACCAGGCCATAAAATAGTAACATGATGGCAAAGCCGGTATTAATTTTTATATAACCCAATACAACGGCAAGAATGTCAAATACGATGGCAAGGAAGTAAAGCCCCTTCTTCACTGGCGGTGGATTCTTTAGGCCGCCAATGCTTTTTTCATCTTTATCAAAGTAGCTGTTGTACGCGTTACTGGCAGGGTACAACAGAATATGAAGAATAAAGAAAACCCAAAATAAGCGGGGCCCATTAAAATTTGGGGATACCGAAAGGCTGAAAAGAAATATGGGTAAAAGAAAGTATGAAAAATGAATCCGGAGATGAAGCCATGACGAGCGCGTGAACATAATGCCTGGGTTTAAACCAAGTTAATAGTTTTTGGTTATTATTGATTACAATGAGTTATATCACAGCCATCGGTACCGCCACCCCTTCCCACCGGTTCAGCCAGGAAAGAATTGCAGGATTTATGACCAAGGCTATGCAGCTCAAAAAGGACGATGAGCGGAAGTTAAAAACTATATTTAATGCCAGCGGAATAGAATTTCGGCATTCTGTGCTGGAGGATTATGGTAAATCTAAGGATTTCGAATTCTACGCTGATAACGATGATTTTGAACCATTTCCGACCACCGAAAAAAGATTGCGTTTTTTTCGAAAGAATGCGCTTACCCTCAGCCTGGAGTCAATGAATGACCTGGCTTCAAGCTATCCTTCTTTTAAACTGTCCGAGGTCACCCATTTGATTGTGGTCTGTTGTACAGGTATGTATGCCCCTGGCCTTGATATTGACCTCGTAAATGCCCTGCACTTACCTACAACGGTTCAAAGAACTGCCATTAACTTCATGGGATGCCATGCTGCTTTTAATGCATTAAAGATTGCTGACGCTTTTTGTACTTCCGATCGACGGGCAAAGGTACTGATTGTATGTACCGAGTTATGCAGTCTGCATTTTCAACGCGCCGCCACTGAAGATAATTTAATTGCGAACGCATTGTTTGCCGATGGTTCCGCCACACTGTTAATTGAATCGGAATCTGACAGCCTACTGAAACTCGAGCTCGAAGATTTTCACAGTGACCTGGCGGTTGAAGGGTCTTCAGACATGGCATGGACGATCGGTGATATGGGTTTTGAAATGAAGCTTTCAATGTACGTTCCCGACCTGATAAAAAAGGGCATTGGGAATCTAACCCGTTCCCTACTGCAGAAAATCTCTGTTGATTTTTCCGACGTTCATCACTTTGCCATTCATCCGGGAGGAAGAAGAATTTTGGAGGCGATAGAGGACGAATTGCAAATATCAAAGGAGAAGAATGATGCCGCCTACCTGGTACTGAGAAATTATGGCAACATGTCGTCACCAACGGTATTATTTGTCCTGAAAGAACTCGTTAAAAAACTGAATGGCTCCAATCGGGGAGAACGTGTTTTAAGTTTTGCTTTCGGCCCCGGTCTTACCCTGGAAAGCATGGTCTTAAAAATAATAAGCACTACCAATGCCTGATTTTTCAAAGCGGTCATCAAGGCATGAGATTATGGATGATCTGAATATTTCAGGAACCGATCTTGATCAGGCACTGCGTGAACTTGAAATTATTAACCATTTATTGGGGGGAAATTATGTCACGATAAATGGTATCGATCAGCTGGTACATCAGGCAGAAACTTCACAATATTTTGATATTGTTGATTTAGGATGTGGAGGTGGAGATATTTTAATACGAATGAGAAAATTTTTGAATAAGAAAAAATTCAACGCAAAACTCACGGGAATCGATGCGAATGAAAAT